>NZ_JBFUJC010000353.1:0-3181 GCF_056401595.1 Paenisporosarcina sp. P4_E4_2
GTGTGCATCAATGACAACGTAAAAGGACCTGGAATAACTACTGTTGCTGTGTTTACGATACGACCTTCAACTTGAGGATCGACATTGCCTAAGTTTTTAACGTAGTCACGAAGGTTCTCCCAATCAGCAGCGCCAAGGTCGGTTACGCGGCCTGCTTCATATGCATTCTTGAAAACTGTGTAGCCGTCTCCGCCTTTAGCCGTAAATGCGTTTGTCGCGATTACATAGTTGCTTGCTGGAACAATATCTGAGAATGAACCGTCTGTATTTTCAACTTTCATTGAAGTAACACGGCTACCGACTGCAAGTGTGCTGTCGTAAGTAAATTTCATACCAGAAATATGCAAGAATCCACCGCTTTCTTTCGGTGATTGGCTAACACTGTGCTCTAAAGCTGTTTTGATTTCAGTGCCAGAAAGGTTCATTGTTGCCAATGTGTTACCGAATGGCAAAGTTGTTAATACTTCACCGACTGTAATTGGACCAGAGTTGATAGGAGCGCGAATACCGCCACCATTTTGCATTGATATGACCACGTTTGGATTGAATTGTTTTGCTTTCCAAAGCATACCGTCTGCAATCAAGTTACCTAATTTAGTTTCGTTTGAACGAACACTTGGACCGGTATCACTTGATCGTGGGTTGTCTAAAGCTGAAACAGCTGTAGCTCCAGTTTCTTCGAGTTTAATTGTTGCGATTTGATCAGCATAAGGTTGCAGCAAAGCTTTCGCTTCAGCATCTTCAGTTTTTGAAGAGATCGTGATTAATCCACCTGTTTTACCTGTTACAATTCCGTTTTTGTCAAACGTTACATCCAGTGTTCCAAGGAATTCACTGTATTGGTAGGCTTGTACGATAATTGTCGGGCTCTTCGCTACACCATATTCATCCAAGTTTACTTGAACTGGTGCATCCAATTTTGTATGGCTGTGACCGCCTACGATTACGTCAATTCCATCAACATATTTCGCAAGAAGTAGATCATTGTCGAATGCAGGATTGTCATCATAGCCAAGGTGAGTGATTGCGATGATTTTGTTTACACCTTGACGTGTCAACTCATCTACAGCTGAGTTTGCAGATGTAATGTAATTCTTAAATTTCACATCTTTTGCACTTGAAATTTCAGCTGTTTCTTCTGTTGTTAAACCGAAGAATCCAATACGTTCTCCATTTACATTTTTAATAACTGTGTTATACATTTTGCCGCCTGTAGGATCAATTCCAACGCCGCTATTTTTTAAATCTTTTAAGTTAGCATCTGCTGAGAAATCAACGTTACTGCTGACAATTGGAAATTCAGCGTCTTTGATGAAATCAGCAAGCGCTTTGTGACCTTCTGGAGTAGAACCAAGATCGAACTCATGGTTACCTAATGTCATCATGTCGTATTTAGCTAAATTCATGAAATCTAAGTCTGCTTTTCCCTGGAACTTATTGAAATATAAAGTTCCCGAGAAAACATCCCCAGCATCAAGTAATAGAGCGTTTGGCTTCGCAGCGCGCACTTCTTTTATTGCCGTGATGCGTTTTGCCACATTATCCAAATTTGCATGTGTATCGTTTGTATGCATTAGTGATAGTGTGAAAGGATTTGGATTACCGGGTGTTATTGGTGGTGTAACCACTACTGGTGCCGCAACAGTAACTGTTAACACTAAGTTAGTTGCTTTGTTTCCAGCTTTATCTTCCGCACTATATGTTATCGTGTACGTACCTGAGTTAGCTGTGTTAATCGTGCTGATTTCAGCACCTTCACTGTTACGAATTGTTGTTTTAACGGGAACGCTAGCATCTTTGTTATCAGTAGCTGTAACAACTGGAACAGCAAATTGGCCATTGTGTGCAACATTTATAGATGTAGCTCCTGTGTAAGTGAAAGTAGGTGCTACTTTGTCAGTTGTTTGGTTCATGTCTTTACCACGATATAGGAACATAGCCATTTCGCCACGAGTCACCGCTAAGTTTGAACCAAATGTAGTGTCTGTTTTCCCTTCAGTCAAACCAGCTTTTAATAGTGCGTTTACAYATGAATCCCAGCGATTATTTACATCTGTAAATGTGTTGTTAACCCCCGTGCCATCTAACTTGTATGCAATTGCTAAAACTTTAGCCATTTCGCCACGAGTGATTTTAGCATCTGGATCGAAAGATGTTTTCGTTTTTCCATTAATTATTCCAGCTGCAAATAGAGCGTTAACTGAACCTTCAACTCGTACATTTAAATCTGTGAAAGTAGATTTTGGTGCGGTGGCCACATTAAGACCGATTGCTTTAGCAATCATGATTGCCGCATCTCCACGTTTTAATGAATCGTTTGTTCCAAATGTTGATTCGCTATACCCTTGTGAGATATTTTCAGTTGTTACGTAATTGACTGCTGCTTTAAGTGTACTTGGTACGTCACTGTATGCTGCAGAAGCGGCAATCGGTAGTGTAGATGCGACTAAAGCTGCTGTGGCTGCTGTAGCAACGAACTTTTGATACCTTTTAACATGAATAGACATTCGTCAATCCCCCGTTTAGTTATTTTTGTTTAGAAATATATGAATATTCCATCACGTTATCATTTTAACACTACTATTATCATAATAGCTAACTATAAATACACGACTATTAACCTATTAAAAGGGTAATTCATTCGAAAGTTTACAAAATTTACTTCTTAACAATGTTGAAACAACTAAGTTTCAAGAGCAATTAAGACTACTTTTTTAAATTTGAGTAAATATGTAATTTTTTCGTAAAGCTAATAGAATATAGGTTTTCTCTATGAATAAGTTAAAAAATCAGAAAATTTCGCATTGAATGTTTGAAATTATCTATTAAACTGTAGAAGGAAAAATTTATTTTAAGGGAAGTTCGTGAATGACAGACTCTATCACAGAATTTAGTATTAACAGAGATGAATTTATATGGAAAATGGAAAGAGGACTATTCTTTCAAAATGATGCCTCTGCTTGGATATCGAAAAGAGCAATACAATATTGAAGGACTTTGGATTTCGCATGGGAGTAATAGCAAGTAAGTACTTTTTTGAACGGATGGATCTTGAAAATATTTTAATTCAATTCAGTGATATTTATCGCAATGCCGGTTGGGGAAATGTGAAAATCACTAAGTTTTCCAAAGAAGATAGTAGGGTGATTATTGAACTTCACAATAGCTGGGAACATAGGGT
>NZ_JBFUJC010000354.1:0-3171 GCF_056401595.1 Paenisporosarcina sp. P4_E4_2
CATGTGGATGGTTACACTTTTCATCATTGCTCGCGAATCAAAGATTATTCCATTGAATTATGGAAGAAACTGGGTCAACCCGTTGAGCGCGTGAGATTGCTCAGATGGGGTGCTTATTTTCATGACATAGGAAAGCTGGCGATTCCCCTTGAAATTTTAAATAAAAAAGGGAAATTCACCCCTGAAGAGTGGGTAATTATGAAATCTCACACAACATTAGGTGCTAAGATGATGCGTGAACATGAAATTGAATGGTTGAGAGATTCAGCATTTATTGTTGAAGAACATCACGAACGTTACGATGGAAAAGGATATCCTTTCGGTTTAAAAGGAGATGAGATTTCATTGGAAGCGGCGATTGTTTCCGTTGTTGATTCATTCGATGCGATGACCACTGATCGTGTTTATCGTGATTCATTGACAATTGAAGAAGCAATACAGGAGATTATTCGTGGTAGGGGAACTCAGTTCCATCCAGTCGTGGTTGATGCTTTTTTAAAACTGTTGCATGAGCAGCAATTTAAATGGAGATAGAAGGTCTGGTATGACTTTCCAAGCCTTTTGCATTTGCACAACGCCTAATTGAAAGGAAGTAATTTGGTGAATTACATACAGACAATGAGAAAGATGATTGGACATGAACCACTCCTGACTGTTGGATGTGGTGTCATCATTGAAAGAGGGAATCAAATTCTACTACAACATCGAACAGATGCGGATGTGTGGTGTATTCCTGGAGGAGTAATGGAATTAGGCGAGAAAGTTGAAGAAGCAGCTCGAAGAGAGACGGAAGAAGAAACAGGCTTGAAAATTGGTGACCTGGAATTTTTCGGCATCTATTCAGGACAGGAAGGTTTTACTAGATATGCTAGCGGGGATCAGGTGTATAGCATTCAAATTATTTTTAAAGCATCCTGTTTTTCAGGAAATCTAATTCAAAAAAGCGATGAAACACGTGCCCATGCCTTTTTTGATAAACAAAATTTGCCTGCCAATTTAAATTCTCACCAATCCCGATTCATTATGGATTGGGTTCAACAAATGCCTTTACCTATCATTAAATAAGCCAAAACACATTAAACGTGTTTTGGCTTTTCTTTTTGAATACCCATTCCCGTTGAATAACAAAAACCGACCAATAACAACACGCTATCCACAATGACCTTGATGATCATTTCACCTCTTCATGTTAAGAAAAAGAGACCGTGAACCATACCGGCAAATAGTGCCATGATGAGTCCGGCAAGAATCATCTACTTTAGAAACGACTTTTCGTCGCCTTCTTCAAACACTTTCTTTCGGTTGATTGAGTAGTTGAAACTAGCTGAAATGACCCTTGCTATAATGGTGGCCAGAAAAATATACATTTGGGGTACATCATCTCTCCATGTCCAGATAAATAAAGCAAATAACCCCATATCTAAGCCAAAGGAAGCGGTAAATTTCAGAAACACTTTATAAATCTGCAGGGAGGATCGAATAGGTTGAAAATGCGAAGATTTATTGCCGTTTAAATATACAGTATCAATTTCCACTTCATGAATCGTCAAGCCTGCCTTTTTTGATTCAGCTAGCATATCCCGAATTTTTTCTCATTCATGCAAAATGGAAGGAAACTAGATGACTTTGTCGAATTTAAACAGTAAGTCTATTCAGTAGTAGGGAGAAGTATTTCTTATGTCATTTCAGGATTCGATGATGTACAAAGTGAGAATCAATAATGAAATGATGAGTGTATTCATCAAATAGTATGTATTTCGGGAAATTTGTCTGTCGAAAAATGTAGAGCGGTCGACAAGTTTATAACTTAAAACCATGATACCGATCAGAATGATCACTGACACAAAAATAGGCATATCGTAAATTTTGTAATCGATAAATCGCACAAAAATAAGTGAAGCAGCCATAATTACTCCATAAGCAACGCGTTTTAATTCCATGGATTAACTCCTTTACTTTTTTATCAAGTATAGCAAATAGCTAAAAAGATAGATAAGAACTGCAGAGTAGGGAGTTGCATGAAAAATAACCAGTAAGGGGGAGTTAACATGATTCAATTTGTAGGACTAGACGAACAGTATTACCCGGCAATGGCTTCGCTATTGTCAATACGACACCAAGTAGAACGAATTCGATATTCATTCCTCCCAAAACGTTTTGAGGAGGCAGCGGAAACTGAGAACCTGCTTCGTGAAATTGCCAAAAACCCTTTCGTTAATGGTATTGTGGCTCTCCGTGATCAGCAAGTAATTGGGTATATGCTGTATGAATTCAAGGAAGATGCAAAAAAGGGCCGCCACATTATTATTGATTATCCATGCTTGGCCATTTCAGAAGATGCACATCCACGTTTGGTACGTCTATTGTATGCAGAGGCAGGTGCGGAATGGATTGCCGGGGGATATTTCCAACATATCATATACGTTCCGATTGGCTACGATCGCTTAGTTTATGAATGGCTTGAACAAGGTTTCCGTTTTGAACAAAAATATGCAATGCTCGACATAAAAAACTATGAACCGAAAGCAAAATATACAGATACTAGCGCAATTAACATACGCCGATTGGCAGAAAACGACACGGAAATTCTAAAAAGTATGTCGCGTTGGAACAGCATTCATCAAGCTTCCGCGCCATCATGGAATCCGATTACAAAAGAATCACTCCAGGATGTGAAAAGTGGCTATGCAGCTCTCGCAAAAGATGCAGAGGCAATTGTCATGATTGGTGAACAGGAAGGAATTCCAGTTGGTTTCCATGTTTACTACGAAGCGGATACTTCATCCAATATGTATACACCTAATCAAACAGTGGATCTTCCGGCGGCTTCTACCAACCCGCAGTACCGGGGACGCGGAGTAGGGAAAGCCCTTGCAGATGCGAGTCATGCTCAGTTAAAGGAAATGGGTTATGATTATGCATTGGCAGACTGGCATACGCCCAATCACTTGGCATCCTATTTCTGGCCGAAACTCGGGTACCAGCCGTTTATGATTCGCATGGTTCGAACAGTCGATAACCGGATTGCCTGGGCGCATGGCAAATAAAATACGTATTGTTGGATCAGTTGGCAGCGGAAAAACGACACTTGCAAGGAAGCTGGCTGTGCAAATAGGAATTGAGATGCATTCATTGGATGATGTGGTATGGTCGAGATGTGCTGGAGGAGAT
>NZ_JBFUJC010000355.1:0-3162 GCF_056401595.1 Paenisporosarcina sp. P4_E4_2
CTTGGAATCCCTTCTTTCGGGGATGTGGTACGACCTAAAATAGCAAGAGGTGATTTAGGAACTCGAACCCAATCGGTCGTCTTGGAATCCCTTCTTTCGGGGATGTGGTACGACCTAAAATAGCAAGTGGTGATTTAGGAACTCGAACCCAATCGGTCGTGGTATTGACTCCTACCATTTCTGTCAATCGCTCAGAAACACGTGCAAATTCTTCAGGTGTCACATTTTCACTTTTAATGATTTGTGGTGATAATGCATACCCCGATGCCATTTCGCGATATATAGCCAGAACTTCAAGTTGCTGATCAGTTATAGTGCCAAGTTCTTTTTCTGTAATCCGCTCTSTTACCAATTTGTCGATTTGTTTCTGCAAATCCGCTGACGAAAGTGTTTCGTCCGCCAACAATTTGTTTTCTTCTTTCTTGGATACTTTTTCATAAGCTTCTTCTTTATGTAGTTGAATCCAATAATCCTGTTTATCCCGCAATGTCACACTGTCTGTCTCTTTCTCGATTAACTTTGCCAACTGTTCAGCAATAGTTAACATTTCCTCTTGTTTGGTCGTTTGCAATTTAGTATACGTAATTGCATTTTTAGGTTCATTATCTACTAAAATACGCCCTGCACTATCATATATTCTTCCTCTTGGAACACTTGTATTAACAGGTACCTCTTCCGTTCTTTTCAGTTCACGGACGAAATCTTCTCCTTTGACAATCTGTAAATATCCGAGGCGTAAAATGAGGATAGAGAATAACAAAAAGATGGAGAAAAAGAGGATATTCATTCGAAATGCGACATTTGCGAGGTGTTTTGCCTTTGCACTTGCCGCTCTCTTTTTTGATGTTTTGCGCACTGCCGCAGTCCTCCTTCTAGCTTTCTAACTGTAAAGTAGTATATCATTTTGCGCAAAAAAACACACACTCATTTAACGAAATGAGTGTGTGTTATGTTTCATTTATCGATAATTTGTCAAGCTTCAAGCGCCAGCTCGCACCTAAGCTTCAGACCCTCTTCCGAAAGTAAGCTTTCGAATCGGTCATTCCAGAGCCGGTGTCAGGCTACATAGCGCTTTACGCTTTTCTTATTGTCTTTCTGATATTAAGTTCTTCCCTCACCCCATTTTCTTACAATTCCTTCTCCACTTGCCTTTCACCCACTTCCCACCCCTTTTTCACTTCTCAATGATGGAATGAAGTTTTTCCCTGTTTTGCCCCTTTCAGGCTCTTTTTCAGGCTTTTATTCGAGCTTAAAACGTAATGAAGTTGGAACGTAGTAGTGATAAGGTTTAAGGAGAAAGGGATGGTTCTCAGGCGTTTTCCAGGCTTTTCTTCACTCTTTTTTCTCAGGATTGAAAGACGACAAATACTTGTTACATCAGCTTATTTGGACATAAAAAAAGAACCAGAGTGGCGTACCGACGGTACGTTTCTCTGATTCCATTTCGAGCTATTTTTTTCATCTGCTCCTGCTTTTCTTCCTACTCTGCGTACCAACTTAATATCAGCAGGTACCAACTTTGTTACAGAAAGAAGAACTTAAAAACGGAGAGACACTTATTATTTAGCAGATTCGTATCGTTTTGATACTTCATCCCAGTTTACTACATTCCAGAAAGCGCCAATGTAGTCAGGACGACGGTTTTGATAGTTTAGGTAATACGCGTGCTCCCAAACATCTAAACCAAGAATAGGTGTAGAACCTTCCATAATCGGAGAGTCCTGGTTTGGTGTAGAAGTTAATTCTAATTCACCGTTTTTAACTGATAACCAAGCCCAGCCAGAACCGAAGCGAGTTGTTGCTGCTTTAGCAAACTCTTCTTTGAATGCATCAAAGCCACCAAATTTCGCATCAATTGCTTCAGCTAATGCGCCTGATGGGTTTCCACCACCGTTAGGAGATAATAATTCCCAGAACAATGAATGGTTGGCATGACCGCCACCGTTGTTACGAACTGCAGCACGAGCAGATTCAGGAACAGCATCAAGGTTTGCAATCAATTCTTCAACTGATTTGCTAAGAAGGTCATCGTGACCAGCAAGAGCGTTGTTAAGATTTGTTACATATGCGTTATGGTGTTTCGTGTGGTGAATATTCATTGTTTCTTTGTCAATATGTGGTTCTAGTGCGTCATACGCGTAAGGGAGTTGTGGTAATTCGTAAGCCATGTGTCATTTCCTCCTAAAGGATCTCTAATTAGTTTTTACATTTAATAGCGTATCAAAATAAGTTCGCTCGTTCAAATATTATCAATGCAATTTTGTGAATTCAGTCTTTCGACTGAATATCAGACAACCCAAAAGAAAATGACAATCATGACGATCTGCACGATACCCTTTGTAATAACCGAAGTCAGGAACCCAATTACTGATCCAAACCCAGTTTTAATTGCTTGTTTGATGGATGTGCGAGCAAAAAGGAGCTCGGCAATAATCGCTCCTAAAAATGGCCCTAGAATAATTCCTGCAAACGGCAAAACAATAGGTCCTAATAATAACCCAATTGTACTCCCCCATATACCGGCTTTACTCCCACCATATTTTTTCACGCCGAATGCATTTGCCATCATATCGGCTCCAAAAAGTAAAATGACAAATAATACTTCAATTAACCAGAACCACCAAGGGAGTTCAGCGAACGAGAAAAACACCCCATACAATAAAAATCCACCAACTATAAAAATTACAGATGGAATGATTGGGTAGACGAGTCCAATGAATCCAATAACAAAACTAATAATGATAAGTCCCCAGCCAACAATTTCCATTATTTCCCTCCAATAAAAAAATCTCCTCTTAATCGTGCCTTACATTTCGCAAGATGTAAAGCACCAGAGGAGATGTCATTTTATGCTCTCTTACCTAATACTGCCTCCGCAATGTTGACAGCGTGATCACCGATTCGTTCCAGATTACTAACAATATCCACAAAGATCATCCCCGCTTGAGGTGAACATATGCCTTCATTTAGACGTAAAATATGCTTTTTACGGAATTTACGTTCCATTTTATCAATTAAATCTTCCTGCTCCGCTACTTCACGGGCCAATCCAAGGCTGTTTGTGTCCAATGCTTCCAATGCTTTTTCAACAGTTCCTATCGTTAATGTGAACATTTCTGTCAAATCTTTAATCGCATCGTCCGTTAACTTAAGACGATTAAC
>NZ_JBFUJC010000356.1:0-3159 GCF_056401595.1 Paenisporosarcina sp. P4_E4_2
ATGTATATGATATCGAGTCAGGTTCACGCCAAAATCTGACTGAAGGAATTGATGCTCCAGTTGGGGATTATGTCGTAGCAGATACACAACAAGGGGCAAATGCGCCTAGCGTTGTATGGACGAAAGATGACCACTTGTATTTCCAAGTATCTACTATGGGGGACGTTCGATTATATGCCGCTTCATTGGAAGGGGAAATGTATCCGGCGACTGGCGACGATGAATATATATATGGTTATGATGTTGCAAAATCTGGGGAGTTTGCTCTGGTAACGGTGTCCAATCCAACCAGCATTGGCGAACTATATGTACAAACGATTGCGACTGGTGAAAGACAAGCATTAACGACATTCAATGAAACATTTGAAAACGAGGTGGAATTGGTATCACCTGAGGCAATTGTTTATGAAGGTGCAGAAGGATGGAACGTTCATGGTTGGTTAATGAAACCGGCGGGCTACGTACAAGGTGAAAAGTATCCATTAATTGTAGAGATTCATGGTGGTCCGCATGCTATGTACGCGAACACTTTTTTCCATGAGCTTCAGCTTTTAGCAGCACAGGGTTATGGCGTTCTATATGTAAATCCACGTGGCAGTCATGGCTACAGTCAGCAATTCGTCGATGCGGTTCGCGGCGATTATGGCGGCGGTGATTATGAAGACATAATGAAAGGCCTCGATTCGGTACTTGCTGAAAACGACTGGATTGATGAAAATCGTCTTGGAGTAACTGGCGGAAGCTATGGCGGGTTCATGACGAACTGGATTGTCGGCCATACGAATCGCTTTAAAGCGGCGGTCACTCAACGATCGATTTCAAACTGGATCAGCTTCTTTGGGGTATCTGATATCGGATATTATTTCAACGAATGGCAAGTTGGCGCGGATATGACGGATGTTGAAAAACTGTGGAATCATTCCCCTCTGAAGTACGCCAAGAACATCGAGACACCATTATTGATTTTACACAGTGAAAAAGATTTCCGTTGTCCGATTGAGCAGGCAGAGCAACTTTATATTACATTGAAACAAATGAAAAAAGAAGCGGGCTTTGTGCGTTTCCCGGATGCAGATCATAACTTGTCGCGAACGGGTTATCCAAATTTACGCTATGCCCGACTAGAGCAAATTACTGGTTGGTTTGATAAGTATCTATGAGGTGAAACGATTTGATTGAGGCAAGTTCACAGGTCCACTTGCGACCTTTTTATGAAGAGGATTTATGTAGACTATGGGAAATGAGTGCGAAAGAAGAAAATCCCGAATGGAAGAAATGGGATGCACCCTATTATCCATATTCACCAAAAACGTTTGAACAATTTTTATCCGATAAAGATCGTTATCTCAATAAGGAGCATATGTATGGGATTGAAGTGAATGACGAACTAATCGGGATGGTGTCCTATTACTGGGAGCATGAACCTTCTTTATGGCTTGAGATGGGAATCGTCATCTTTAAGCCGGAATATTGGAGCGGAGGCTACGGTGCAGAAGCCTTAAGAAAATGGACGAATCGTCTCTTTAAAACCATGCCGCTCGTACGTGTAGGCTTTACCACATGGTCCGGTAATTATCGGATGATTCGGGTAGGGGAAAAGCTTGGCATGACGATGGAAGCCCGTATCCGTAAGGTTCGTTACTACAATGGCACATACTATGACTCGATTCGCATGGGCATTTTGCGTGAAGAATGGGAAGCACAATCTAAATAATATCAAGACCCCTTTCGCATAATTTGAAAGGGGTCTTTTGGAATTTAGGAGTAGAAATAACGGGTAAACTATGTTATAAATAAGTCAGTTAACCTAATACCAAGTAAACTTATTGGAATAATATATATAAATAAAAAGGAGGATTTACTATGGGACGTGAATTCGTAGATATTTTTGACGAGTGGGTACATTCTTATGATGCATCCGTTTCCGGAAAAGATCCAGAATACCGTGATGTATTTGATAAATATGAAGAGATTCTTTCTGCGGTTGCTTCTAAATCATTTGGAACAATTGTTGAATTTGGAACAGGGACTGGAAACTTGACGGCGAAATTAATAGATGCAGGTCATTCTGTTATTGGTATCGAACCAAATAAAGCAATGCGTACGGTAACAGCGAAACGTTTTCCAGAATTGGCAATACTGGATGGGGACTTATTGAAATTTGAAGCAMCCGAGAAGGTTGATACATTTGTCAGCTCGTATGTATTTCATCATTTAAAAGATTTAGAGAAAGAAAATGCTTTGGTCACATATGCTACTATATTGCCGGTTGGTGGGAAAATTGTATTTGCAGATACTGTATTTGTATCAGAAGAAGCAAAACAAGCACAGATTACAAAAGAACGCGCACGTGGTTTTAACAATGTGGCAGATGATTTGGAACGCGAGTACTACACGACGATACCTGTTTTGACTCTAGCATTTGAAAATGCTGGCTTCGACGTTCAGTTTGAACAAATGAATGATTATGTGTGGTTAATGGACGCAACTAAAAAATAGACTCTGTTAAACAATGTTGTTGAACTTCAGGGGGTGTGAAAAAAACATCTGCTCCTGCGGTTACTCGTCGCAAAGATTCCCACCTTCTCAATAAAAATCAACAGTAAAGAGTAAAAAATAAGGAGTGTTTTTGATGAAACAAATGAATGTTGAAAGCTTTAACTTAGATCATACAAAAGTAGTGGCACCTTATGTACGTCTTGCTGGTCGTAAAATGGGCACGAATGGCGACGAAATCCTGAAATATGATATCCGTTTCAAACAACCGAATAAAGAACATATGGAAATGGCAGGTTTGCATTCCATCGAGCATTTAATGGCTGAAAATATTCGCAACCATACAGATCAAGTGGTCGATATGAGTCCAATGGGATGTCAGACTGGATTCTATTTGGCTGTAATCAACCATGACAATTATGAGGAAATCCTAACGATTCTTGAAAAAACGTTGGAAGATGTCCTTCAAGCTACGGAAGTTCCGGCTTGTAACGAAGTCCAATGTGGATGGGCTGCAAATCACAGTCTCGAAGGCGCGAAAGAAATTGCACGCGACATGCTATCGAAGAAAGATGAGTGGCGTAACGTATTTGCGGAGGAAGCATAATGAACGTATACGGCAGCGTACATGAATTAATCGGCAATACACCGGTTGTTGAAATT
>NZ_JBFUJC010000357.1:0-3147 GCF_056401595.1 Paenisporosarcina sp. P4_E4_2
GTTCGGTATTGCGAGCCCGAAAGCTTTTGAAGAACAAGGAGCAAAATTCGGCGATAATCCAGTAGGTACTGGACCATTCAAATTTGTCGAGTGGAAACGTAATGATTCAATCACAATTGAAAAGAACGAAGATTATTGGGTTAAGGGTCTTCCTAAACTTGATAAAGTAGTTTTCAAAGCAATTCCAGATAACTCAGCTCGTTTGAACGCTTTAAACACAGGTGAAATTGATTTGGCTGATGGTGTAAATCCTGCTGATGGCAAATCTGTTGAAAGCAACTCAGAATTGCAATTATTCGAACGTCCATCAATGAACGTTGGTTACTTAGGTTTAACTAGTACACGTCCTCCATTTGATAAAGTGGAAGTGCGTCAAGCAATTAACCATGCAATTGACAAACAAGCGATCGTAGATGCATTCTTTGAAGGTCGCGCTGAAGTAGCGAAAAACCCAATGCCTCCAGTAATCAGCGGCTATAATGACGACATTGCTGGATATGATTTCGATCCAGAAAAAGCAAAAGCACTATTAGCTGAAGCTGGTCTTGCAGAAGGCTTTGAAATGGAACTATGGGCAATGCCTGTACCACGTCCATATATGCCAGATGGCCAAAAAGTGGCAGAAGTTATTCAATCAAACTTAGCTGATGTTGGCATCAAAGCGAAAATCGTTACATTCGAGTGGGCAACTTACTTGGAAAAAGCTCGTAACGGAGAAGCAGATGCATTCATGTTAGGTTGGACTGGTGATAATGGTGATGCGGATAACTTCCTATACGTATTACTTGATAAAGACAATATCGGAAGCAATAACTATTCATACTATAGCAACGACGAATTACACGACATCCTAATTGAAGCACAATCAGAAGTTGATGAAGACAAGCGAAATGAACTTTACGGTCAAGCTCAAGAAATCATTTTCGAAGACGCTCCGTGGGTACCGCTTGCTCACTCTACTCCACTTCTTGCAGGTAAAGCGAATCTGGTAGACTTCTTACCACATCCGACTGGTTCTGATAAGTTAGCAGAAGTAGACTTCAAGTAACAAACTGACTGATGGGGAGAAGTCTACGTGATTTCTCCCCATTTTATTTACGAAAACAAATGAAATGAAATTTTGATTTACATATCGCATCAGATGGAGAGGTGAAGACAATGCTTCACTATATCGGGAGAAGACTATTGCAATTAATCCCAGTTTTGCTGGGCATGACGTTTGTCGTTTTTATGATTATTCGTGCCATTCCTGGGGACCCAGCACAAGTTATTTTGGGTCAACAAGCGACGAAAGAAGCGATTGAGGCATTACGAGCAAAGCTCGGATTAGACAATCCGTGGTATGTCCAATATTTTGATTATCTAGGTGGATTGTTAAAAGGTGATCTTGGAGAATCTTTACGGACAACTACACCAGTTTCTGAAGAAATTTGGCCGTATCTAGCTGCTACATTTGAATTATCTCTATTTGCGGTTCTTATAGCAGTCATTGTCGGTGTCAATGCAGGTATCATTTCTGCCTGGTTCCAAAACTCATGGTTTGACTATACAGCCATGATATTAGCGCTAGTTGGAGTGTCCATGCCGATTTTCTGGCTTGGTTTGATGATGCAATATATTTTTGGAATCGAGCTTGGCATTCTTCCAACTACAGGACGTGAAGACGTCAGGAATCCCATAGATTCAATAACCAATCTTTATGTGTTGGATACTATTCTTCAAGGACGCTTTGATCAATTAGGCATTGTATTGAAACATCTGGTCTTACCAGGGCTAGCCCTTGCGACAATTCCGATGGCAATCATTGCCCGTATGACTCGTTCCAGCATGCTTGATGTAATGAGATCGGATTATGTACGTACTGCACGTGCGAAAGGTCAAAAAATGTTCTGGGTTGTGTACAAGCATGCATTGAAAAATGCAATCATCCCAGTTCTGACAATTATCGGTCTGCAAATGGGATTACTGCTTGGCGGTGCCATATTAACAGAATCCATCTTCGCGTGGCCGGGAGTTGGCCGTTACATTTATGAAGCAATCAATTTCCGCGACTACCCAGTAATCCAATCAGGTATTCTTGTCGTGGCATTTATCTTCGTTATGATTAATTTGTTAATTGATATTCTTTACAGTTTGATTGATCCACGAATTAAATACGATTAAGAAGGAGGAATCTCATAATGGTCGGATTCGCGCCTAAACCATCAGATGTAGTAGCACAACAAGATAAAGTAGTGGGCCCTTGGCATGAAGCTTGGCGAAGCTTTAAGAAAAGTAAAGTCGCCGTAGTCGGAGCTGGGATTGTTCTCTTCTTTATCATCGTGGCATTCATAGGACCTTGGATAGCACCACAAGGCATAAATGAGCAAGATTTACCCAATCGATTGCAGGCACCATCTGTTGCTCATTGGTTCGGAACAGATGACATGGGCCGAGATATATTGTCTCGCATTATACATGGTGCACGTATTTCATTATGGGTTGGATTCTTCTCAGTAATCGGTTCGGTGGTTGCAGGAAGTATTTTAGGAATTGTAGCAGGGTATTACGGTAAGTGGGTGGATGCGGTTATTTCCCGCATTTTCGATATCATGCTCGCATTTCCAAGTATCTTACTGGCAATCGCTGTCGTATCGGTATTGGGACCTTCCTTGCAAAATGCATTAATTGCTATTGCCATCATTAACATTCCGAACTTCGGTCGATTGATTCGATCAAAAGTTTTGAGTATTAAGGAAGAAGAGTATATCACTTCGGCTAAAGCAATCGGTATGCAAGATATCCGAATATTATTCTCGCATATTTTACCGAACTCAATGGCACCAGTTATCGTGCAAGGCACACTTGCCATAGCAACGGCCATTATTGAAGCGGCAGCACTTGGTTTCCTTGGTCTTGGTGCAGAAGCTCCGGCTCCGGAGTGGGGCAAAATGCTGGCAGATTCCAAAATGTATTTAATTAATGCTCCTTGGACCATGATTTTCCCGGGTATCGCCATTATGCTGACGGTGTTGGGATTCAATTTAATGGGAGATGGATTGCGTGATGCACTGGATCCACGCATGAAGAACTAGATAGTTACTGAAGAAGTCATTCCTTTTTAGGGAATGGCTTCTTTTTATGGGATGTAGGGCGGCGGCTGTTGGT
>NZ_JBFUJC010000358.1:0-3584 GCF_056401595.1 Paenisporosarcina sp. P4_E4_2
CTTGTGATTCCGGTAGAGTTTCTAATCCATCCATATATAATTTACTATTTCCCGAATTAATAAATATAATTGACAGATCTATATTTTCAGTTACTTTAACAATATCATTTTCACTTAAATCTTTAATCTCTTCTTGCGTTGTAGTAAATTTTTGGATTCTTTTTTTTGTATATCCATTAATAATGTATAATTCAAATGGTAAATCCATTACGGTTAATCTCCTTAGACTTTTGTATAATTTCAAGTCTAGTTTTAGTGAAATCAGATAATGTATTATACCTATCAAATATCTCAAATAAGATACTATTAGTTACCGTGTCTTGCTGCTCAATATAATCACCTATAAGAGGTTTTAAAACATCTTCAGATCCTCTAATTTTTGTCATTATCCGCTGAACAATTTGTACATCCAAAGCTTCTTGTCTACTAAATGGACAATCACTAGGAATGTTTTTTAAATATTTGTCAATTTGCTTAATGACTCTTAAACCGATTCCTAATTTTTCGCTAGTATTTTTTAATGCATTATGAATATCCCACAATAAATTCAATTCTTCATATTCTAAACTGATTTTTTTATCTTTATTTCTATAACTTGAATATTCTTTTGCTGTAACCACTCGTTCTCGCGGTTTACTTTTTTTCACTTCTATATCTAAAAGATTTGCGTAGTTTAATACTTCGAGTTTAATAACATTTGCTCTATCAAGAACTTTATCACTAAAATTATGTGTCGTTTCATCTATATTAACTGTACCCACAAACATAACATTATCTTTTATTACAAGACTTGATCTATATTGTTCACCATTGTAAAAACGATATTGCAAATCTTCATTATATAATTTTAATATTCTTGTGTCAGTTTCAAGAACTGATAGAAATTGAGCAAAGTAATGCTCAACTCGGGCTAAATTCATTTCATCAAAACATACAATATAAAGATTTTCTGATTCTTCATCTGCTTCCGCCTTTATTAATGTATTTACTAACCCGGAATCGCCTGGTCTATATACATTATTTAGTGTATCTGGATATCCAATTAAATCTGAGTCATCTGTCCAAGAAGGTCTAACAGATATAAAATTCAGATGTGATTGGGCAAGCCCTAATGCCTTGGAATACGCTGAAACTAATTGAGATTTACCTGTCCCGCTCATCCCAGACAATATAACCAAGGACTGTGTTTTCATTGCAATATGAAAATTATATAAATCAACATCAGAATATACTAAACCTAATTCCTTTGTTTTTTCTTTAAAATATGTCATAAATTCTATTTCAGAATTTTTCTCTTCCTCTTCTTTATTTTCTTTATCAGGATTTTCTGTTTCTGGCGGAATATTTGAGATAACATCACCTTGTTTTAACCTATTATAAATTTCTTGATGTAAACTATAGGGAATGAAAAATAACTTATCCTCATAAGTATGTATTTCTTGAATAAGTTCTTGATCAAGTTCTATTCTTTTTAATTCTTGTTCCGACAGATATAAGAATCCTCCATGTGCATATCTATGACTGTCAAACTCTCCATAAGTTATAAAGCCCTTATCTTCATCTTTCCAAACAACAAAACTTGGCGTATCTTCATCTTCTTTTGAGACTGAATTGTTATGTCCAACATATTTGTTTGTTAAAAGTCTCTTTTCGAATWCATCCTTGTCAACTTCTTCAGAAGAAGTGAAAATTGGAATTGGGATAAATGTCATATTTGTACTATAAGAATCTTTCTTGGGTGTTATTGTAATATTTGTTGCTATAAAATATTCTCTAAAGTCTGAAATTCTTTTTTCAACTTGAAAAATCAATAATGAATCTCTTAGGAATTCTTTTATTCTCTCAATTCTCTCGTATTCACTAAGTGTAGAATCGTCATCAAAACCCCACTGGCTGATTGAATCAGAATAACAAGTAACAATTTTCACATCTATCGGAAAATCACTTGGCGATTCGGAAATTATTTTTATGTAAAATTGTAATGTATTATTAGTATTTACAAATACGGTTTGATTATCTATTTCACTATTTCCAACTAATCTTCCTAATAGTCTTGCATCCCATCTCTTTGCTTTCATTTTTACACAACCCTTTTATATTTTAATAATTCTTTTTTCAAATCCAAAAAGTTCTCTACTTTTTTTATTTTATGATTACTTTTACTTAGTTTTAAATAGAATGTTTCATCTACTCTGTAAGAAAGAAAGATTATTTCTTCATAAATATTTAAGTTGGTACTTTCTATTTCAAATTTCTCTATAAAATCAACTTCTATTTCTATGTCTTGGAAAATTTTTTCATTAAATGGATTTCCAATTAACAATATTTTTTTAGATGAATCTTCTGGAACCTCTTTTAAATTGTTTCCATTATGCCTATTAGAAAGCTTCACATTTTTCAATTGTTCTTCAAGTTCTTCCACATTACCCTTTAAAAAATTATTCTCATTCTTCAATTCTTCCACTTTTTTACTACTTTCCTTGAAAATATTAATCTTCTCTTTTTCATGTAATATTAGTTCTTCATCGTTTTTTTCTTTTTCTTTTTGTAGAACTATTAATTGTTGATTCAATTTATGATTTTCTATAGACAATAATTTTATTTGTTCCTTGGTTTTTAATTTATATGTAGAAAGTTCTTCTTGTAACTTATTATATAACTTACTAGTTTTATTTAGTTTCAACTCCATTTTCAACATTTTTTTTTCATCTTTTTTTTCTTCATTATTTATTTTTTCATTACTTCTTTTTTCCAATTCATTCATAAAATTGTTAATATAATTGTTAATTCTCTTTTGCTCTAATACTTCTAGTTCATCATCAGTATTTCTCTTTCTCATAATTTCAAATAATTCTTCTGCCTCAGGCTTTTTGTCATTGGTTATTAAATAACTTAATATTATTCCGAAGGGTATGTCATCAATGTCTAAGAAGTCTGTAACGGACATTTCCTTAAAATTATATCTTTCGGTGATTTTACTCTGTGGTTCATATTTAAGTGCGTCAAGTTTTTTTATGTTAACATTATTTGTGACTGTAGATGCTACAAGTTTTTTTGAGTTTTTCGGAATTGTTCCTGGCCTAAAACCAGATATTTTTATTCCGGCTTTTTTCACTAACTCTTCCATCATTCGTAAATCTTTTCTACTATTTTAACACTTAAAAAATTAGAAGTTGAGAAATATTGAAAATTTTAGAAATTTCATAACCGACTATTAAATTCATTAATTATTTCTTCATGTTAACAAGCAACATTAATAGGATGCCAGTGTACAATACACCCTCAGCATCCTATTTTTGCTCTTTTCGTTCCTGCAGTGACGGCTTTATGAGAAGTTGGGGTTTGAGCGGGAGGAGTTAATTCCAATTTCAGAAGAAGTGAATATACTAAAGTTACCTGTTCGTGGTAAATGACCTCTTTAGTTGAATGGCTAAAGAGGTTTTTTGTGCTCTTTAAGGGTTAGGCCAGGACAAAGACGCCGACGAGTTCGTCGAGGGGCAGTTGGTGGATGCCGTAAGGGTCTTCGTATCGTAGGCACTGATTGTTGGCTTCTTTGATGATGCCGCGGTGATAGTGGATTTTGC
>NZ_JBFUJC010000359.1:0-3114 GCF_056401595.1 Paenisporosarcina sp. P4_E4_2
TACGAAAGCATGCTGCGCACCTTTGACGGCTGAATAAACAGTTTCTCCAGCCGCTCCAGTTTCTCCCCATATCGAGCCGATAAAGGTGATATAAGACCGGTCGTGCCGTCTTAATTTAGGAGCTAGCTGACCGATGATTGTCATAGGTGCTTGCACATGCGTTCGCCACACCATTTCCATTTCTCGGGGTGTAGTCTCTTCAAGTAATTTATACAAAGCCTGACCAGATGCAAAGACAATCGTTTGAACTTCAAAAAGTTGTGTACAAATAAAATGGATTGCTTTATTGTCAGCAAGGTCTCCTTGAATGACATGAAATTCTTGGTTCGGATAAAGATCTTGTAAATGTGATATTAATTGATCAATGGACTGTTTGTTTTCATTGAAATGTAAATACAAACTCCAGCCATGTTTGGACATGTCATATGCAATTGCTTGCCCTATTTCACCCGATGCCCCAAAAATGCAGGCAAATTTCTTCATGATGCCGATTGCTCTTTCTTCGGAAGAACAGAAAATACAGTCTGTTGTTCTTCACCTTGTATGGATTTGAAAGCTTGTTGCAAGTCCTCAACAGTCATCTTCTCAAGAGAAGGAACAGCATCAAATAAATCCATATCATTAAATGCGTAACGAGTAAATTGGTTCGCAATAAATTCCACTGAATTTAAGGCACGAAGGAAATATCCAATCTTTTTCTTGCGGACACGGTCTAAATCGCTTTGTCCAAATGGCCATTTCTCTTCAACTTTTTTCAGTTCTTTTTTAATTGCTTCAATTAATTCTTTCGGCATTGAAGTGTCTGATCCAATCAAAGCAAAGCCATAGCCTTTTTCCAATGTGAAATCAAAAGCATACGATTCATCGATCCAGCCTTTTTCATAGGCTTCCACATAGAAGTCCGAAGATCGGCCAAAAATCAATTCCAATGCAAGTTGAATCCCCATCTCGTGTTTCATCATGGCATCGCCTTGCAGAGAAGTTTCTTTCGCTTTTAGTCCAATATATACTTTTGGTTTCTGAACATCCATTAACAATTTATTTTCATGTTTTGCAACTTCCAACGGTTCTTCAGGAAAAGCACGTTGGATCGGTTGTGGTTCGGCAAATTCTTTTTTAGACTGATTTTCTCGGATATAAGTCATCATTTTTTCCGGATCTACTGCGCCAACAACGAACAATAACATATTTGACGGATGGTAGAACGTTTCATAACAAGTATATAAATGCTCAGCAGTAATTTTATCAATCGAATCGATTGTTCCTGCAATATCGATTTTCACCGGATGATCTTTGTACATATTTTCAATAGTGCCAAAATACAATCGCCAGTCAGGTTGATCATCATACATCGTGATTTCTTGACCGATAATCCCTTTTTCTTTTTCAACAGTTGCTTGTGTGAAGTAAGGCTCCTGCACAAAATTCAAGAGCGTTTCCGTGTTTTCATACAAGTGATCCGTTGAGGAAAATAAATACGCTGTACGGGTAAAGGAAGTAAATGCATTGGCAGATGCCCCATATCCACTAAATTTCTGGAATACGTCGCCGTCTTCTTTTTCAAACATTTTATGTTCCAGGAAATGAGCAATTCCATCCGGGACAGTAATTTGCTCTGACTCTCCTAACGGCACGAAAGTACGATCAATTGCCCCATATTTTGTTGTAAAGGTCACAAATGTTTTCGAGAAGCCTTTTTTAGGCAAGATATATACTTCCAGACCATTATTCATTTTTTCATGGTACATTTTTTCATCCAATTGTTTAAAGTGAAGCTCCTTCATGCGACAGCTCCTCCTTTCCAGACAAGAAATAAACAAGTTCTTTATTAATTGATTTTGCCATTTCCTGAATATCTTCTTTCGTGACTGATGTCCACTTTTCAACCCATGAATCAACTGAGAATTTTTCATCAAGGTCTTTGTATTGATCATAAATCTCGATTTGTCCTCGAGCAGAATCAAGCGCTTCTTTTAATTGATTCTTCAACATGGCAACAGTTTGATCGATTTCATTTTTTGAAATCTCCCCATTTTTCATTGCCTCCAATTGTTCATCAATTAAACGCACCGCTTTTTCTTGTTTACTCGCATCAATTCCAGCAAGAACAAATACTAATCCATATGCTGAAGAGAATGAACTTGACACATAATAAGCCATGCTTTCTTTTTCACGAACGTTCAGGAACAACTTCGCATGAGGATATCCACCGAAAATGCCATTCGTAATTTGCATTTTTGGAAAATCAGGATGCGTAAACGTAACTGGTGTACTGTAACCAATATGCAATTTCCCTTGCTTCATTTCTTGTTGTTCGTTGACTTTATCTTTCTCAGCGGTTTTATGCTCAATATTTTCATGAACATTTTTTTGCTTTTTAGATCGTGCTTTGAAAGGAAATGCTTGTTTCAGCTTGGCAGTCATTTCTTCTACATCCACGTCACCCACAACATAAATATCCAACTCATCTTCTTCAAGCATTTTCTTGTAGGCTTTAAATAAGGATTCCTTGGTAATCGCATTAACATCATTGATAGTCCCGTTTGCACCAATAGAAGCTGGGTGATTTGGTCGCATTAATTCAACCAGTCGCTGTTGTGCATATCGTGTTTTATCATCGTATATTGACTCAATACGTTGAATGACTGTATCTTTTTCACGTGTTACAATCGATTCTTTGAACGTTCCCTGCTCCAGATTTGGGCTGAAAAGAACCGTTTGCATAAGATTAATTACTTGATCCAACACTCCGCCAGTAGACAAATATTGATCATTGACAGACTCAGCAAGCAAAGTGACGGAATGATCACTCCCCTTTTTGCTTGAGTCTAAATACATAATCGTCCCGTAAAGCTCATCTAAATGGCTTCGGAAAGCTGAATTGGATGGAAAAAGCTCATTACTATGCAATAATACATTTGAAAGTACTGAACGTTCTGATGCAGATTGATTAGTCAATAATTGTTTGAATTTAAACGAAAAGTTTACAGTTTTAAATTGATCTGTAGGCCTAATATGTAGATGGATGCCTTGTTGTAACTCGATTGTTTGAAACATCGAAATCCCTCCTATTTCATTAATATGCCATACCATATCTTTCACTATACATGGTGC
>NZ_JBFUJC010000360.1:0-3109 GCF_056401595.1 Paenisporosarcina sp. P4_E4_2
CCCCCATACCATCCTATATCGATGACCAAGTGGTAAAAGTTGATGCAATTCAAGCTTCAGACTTGCCATTCGACTTGTCGAATTATTTAGCGTATGATGCTATTATTTTTGACAATGTTCCAGGTTATCAAGTAGGCGAAGCCAAAATGACCGTAATTGAACAAGCGGTAAAAAATTTCGGTGTCGGCTTTATGATGGTCGGAGGAGATAATAGTTATGGACTGGGAGGCTATTTTAAAACACCGATAGAAAAATTGCTTCCCGTTGAAATGGAAGTGAAAGGTAAGCAACAATTGCCTTCCCTCGGACTGATTATTGTCATGGACCGCTCGGGTAGTATGTCTGGCAATAAATTTGAACTGGCAAAAGAAGCAGCAGCACGATCAGTTGAATTATTGCGGGATGACGACACACTAGGCTTTATTGCTTTTGATGATCGTCCGTGGGAAATCATTGAAGCGAAAACCCTGACTGATAAAAAAGAAGCACTTGAAAAAATCTTGTCCGTTTCTGTAGGCGGGGGTACCGAGATTTACCCAGGTCTCGAACTGGCTTATGAACGACTATCCGATTTGAAATTGCAGCGCAAACATATCATTTTGTTGACGGATGGACAATCTGCTACTCAAAATGACTTTGAAGAACTGATTACAGAAGGTCTTGGGGATAAAAACATTACTTTATCAACAATAGCCATTGGGCAAGATGCAGACCGAACGTTGCTAGAAGAATTGGCACAATTCGGCACAGGTCGTTTCTATGATGTCAGTGATGAAAGTACGATTCCGGCCATTTTATCACGGGAAACCGTGATGATTTCAAGGACATATATTGAAGACAATCCCTTTTATCCGWTTATCCGAGGCGATGCGGCCTGGACTAGTTTATTTTCGGATGGAGTTCCACAACTAAATGCATATATTGCAACGACTGCGAAACAAACTGCGACCGTTGTCGCTGAGAGTACGAAAGAAGATCCTGTTATTGCGGAATGGATGTATGGATTAGGTAGAACAATTGCGTACACATCCGATTCAACCGGTGCATGGAGTGGGGACTTTGCACGCTTCAGCGAGTGGGGGAATTTCTGGAACACTGCGGTATCAAGATTGCTACCATCTTATAGCGAAGTTCCATTCGATATCCGAAAATCCCAAGATGGTTCCTATTCGGTTACGGATCCATCCGGTCAATCGTCCTTTCTGGATATTGTAGCGGTGAACGAAGCGGGTGAAGAAATCGAAAGTCTGTCTGAACCGATTTCACCTGGTAAAAGCCGTGTTTCATTCGATGCGGATCCAGGGCTGATTTTCCTTAGAATATCAAATGAACAAAACAGCATGTATCAGACGGGTATTTCAATTCCTTACAGTGAAGAATACAAAATTCAGCCGCCTAATAAAGGGCTGATGGAGGAAGTCGCCAAGCGTACAGGAGGAAAAGTGATTACCAGTCCTGAACAGGCGATGCGGGATATACAATTTGAGAGCTCAGAAAGTAAAAGTATTCAAAAGTGGTTAATCCTAATCGCCATGTTATTATTTTTCATTGATATCACATTAAGAAGATTTGGTTGGCGTATGATTTCTGGAGTGACTTCTCATCTGAAAAAATCGACAGTTGAAAACGTTACACGAGCTAATGATACGAATGTTGCTCAACTACTGAAAGGGAAAAAGAAACGTTAAAGGTAAAGTGGGGAGTACAAAATGATCGTCCATGAAAGTGATCGATTGGAATTAAAGGTTTTTTCGGTTGAAGATGAAGAGGCGGCAAAGAATTTTTGGGGGAATGCCGAAGTGATGGTGCATTGTGGGGCGCCTACACCACATGAAATGTTAGGGAAAGTTCTAATGTCCTATCAAGCATGCCATGAAAAAAAAGGGCTCTCTGTTTATGCGCTGGTCGAGAAAGAGACCAGTGAAGTAATTGGAGCAGCTGGTTTCAATGTAGCGAGCGGCTTGGAAAAAGTTGAATTGATTTATCATCTTTCTAAAGAGAGCTGGGGGAAGGGGTATGCGACAGAAGCAGCAGTAGCATGCATCGAAATTGCGAAGCAAACAGATGGCGTGGAAACGATTTTTGCCTCTGCTGATCCTCACAATGTCAGTTCCACTAAAATTCTCGAAAAAGCAGGATTTCAGTTTATCGAAATGAAGTGGTTTGATGACACTAATCAAGAAGAACCCTACTTCGAATATCAAATTTTACAAGATGATAAATGAAAAAGGTTGTTCTCGGAAGGTAAGCCTTCCTGGAACAACCTTTTTCTTATTTATTATTCTGACACTGTTCTATTAAAAGAGGGAATCTGCTCCCTTTCCGCGAACAAACTACCAAGCCTCCTCGCTGCGGGGTCTTGGCGATCCATTTTTCCGTAGGAAAGATTAGGGAGAAAAATAGTTTGGCACAAGTCTTTGCGACGAAGCTAGCGCAGCGATACGGGAGTAGAATTTATAGCTGATTCCCTTACTGATTAACAATATCGTTAAACAGAACCAATTTATTGAATGACAACTGCCGATTTTCGCTGGGTAAGAGAAGCGATGAAGAAGCAAACAATCAATATAAGCGTGCCAGCCATATAAGGGAAGTCCATGTTGATGTCGAACAAAATTCCAGCCAAGGCCGGACCGACCATATTTCCTAAGCTCATATAAGCATTATTCATACCTGCTGCAAAACCTTGTTCAGTTCCAGCCTGTTTCGAAATCAGTGTATTCAATGCAGGTCTCAACAATGAAGCGGCTGTAAAGAATACACTCGACACAATCAAAATCGGCCAGAAACCATCAACAAATAGCACGGAAATCATAGCAAGAGCAGACACAAGTAGATTCACTAGAATCACTTTCAATTCGCCATACTTCACGAATAGTTTATTGATGACAAATGTCTGAACAATAACACCTACAAAGCCGCCTGCTGTAATTAATACGGCAATTTCACCTGGGGTAAATGCATATTTTTTATCCACATATAAAGCAATCGTTGACTGAAAATTTGCTAGACCAAATGAAAATACAAACATTACGATTAACATGACAAAATACGGTGTGGTCGTTGAATGTTTCATTTGTTTGAATAAGTTCTCTCTTTTAGTTGGCTT
>NZ_JBFUJC010000361.1:0-3101 GCF_056401595.1 Paenisporosarcina sp. P4_E4_2
GTACGACGGTGAAAAAATTGAGGGGTTGCTCTCGGAACACCCTGCATTCAAAGGACTTATTCAGTCAAAAGCGGCTCTTTATGATTTGCAACATGACCCAAAAATAAAAGATGAGATGACTTTTATTTCCCCAGTCTCAGGTGAACGTATTGGTCTTTCCTTTTTGCAACCAAAAACGAAAGAGGACTTAATAAGAAGAAGAAAGATGATTGAACATTGGGCTAGGTATTCAGGTGGTGTCATGGGAAGAAGCCCAGATTATTTGAACACAGTTTTAATGAGCTTTGCCTCTTCGGTATCCTTTTTAAAAAATAAGGACAAATGTTTTCCGAATAATCTGCAAGCGTTTTATGAATTGGCTAGGGAAAATGACCTATCGTTTACACATACCTTTGTTTCACCACAAGTGAATCGTTCTGAAATCTACTTTGAAGATACCGATGAGCCACCAATCGCCGCAAAAGTTATTGATACAAATGAAGAAGGAATCATCATTAAAGGAGCCCGTCTTCTTGCTACGCAAGGTGGTTTAACAGATGAGTTATTAGTATTTAGTGTTGGTAAATTTCTATTTAATGAAGATGAAGCTTTTGCTTTTTCGATCCCTTCTAACACGAAAGGAATAAAGTTTATTTGTAGGGATTCATTCATCGGAGGACAATCTTCTTTTAATTATCCATTAAGCTCGCGATTCGAAGAAATGGATTCTATCGTTGTCTTTGACAATGTATTAGTACCTTGGAATAGGGTATTTTATTACAACAATGCGGAAGTAGCCGAAGAATTCCCAATTCAAAGCTCTTTCAATCCCTTTACTAAGCACCAAGTTTTGAATAGACAAATTGTAAAAATAGAGTTCGTCTTAGGCATTGCTGAGCTTCTTATCGAAACGATTAATATTAACGGGTATCAACATATTCAAGAAAAGATGTCAGAAATCATCATTGGTCTAGAAACGATGAAAGCCTTGTTAGAAAAATCGGAGAATAACGCAAAATTAGATGAATGGGGATATATGCGTCCAGATATTTTCCCGCTTCAAGTTGCCGGTAACATTTTCCCTAAAATTTATCCTCGTTTCACTGAAATTATCCAGTTAATCGGAGCTAGTGGAATGATTACATTGCCAACTGAAAAAGCATTTCATTCTATTATTAGAAATGACTTAGATATTTATCTTCAAGGAGCAAATAAGACCGCAGAGGAACGTGTAAAAATATTTCGTTTAGCTTGGGATCTAACAATGAGTTCATTCGGAACTAGACAAACCCAATATGAGCGATACTTTTTTGGTGACCCAATTCGATTATCAAGCGATTTATATAAGAAATATCCAAAAAATGAATATGTAGAGGCAATTAGTAATTTCTTAAATCTAAAATAAGAAGAAGAAGTTTAAATATTCCTTTTAGGATCAAAATAGAACGCTCAATCTTTTTATAGATTGAGCGTTCTGTTATTTTTTTCTGGGATTCCATGAACTTTTAACCATATTTTTTCCGATGATAAGGATGCATAAATAAATCGTATTGAATTCTACGTTCCTCATGAGATTTTCTTAAATAATTTATATCTGTTCCTCTTTCAAAAACCTCTCTTTTACTCCTTCTCATCAACTCGGTTTCTCCATCCGTATATAAGTAAACTTTTAGATTGAACAAATTGGGATCTGTAAAGGCCACGCTCATGCCTTCAACCTGCCCCTTTAGTTCAATAAGAAAAAAGGCTTTACCCCTTCTTGAGGTAAAGCACCCGTTAGTTGAACAAGACTTTTATGTGAAGTGAAAAAAAAGACGTCTAGTAGTATAGAACGTCTCTCTTTCAAAAATTATTTGGATAAGGGACTTAAATGCTCGTGAATTAAAAGCTAGATATCGGATTCTTTGACGAATCTACTCTTCTGTTTCATTCAATCTATGATTTATTTAGGTTTTACGTTTACATACACTTTACCAGCGGCTGTTTGACGAGATTCGTTTCCATAAGCATCTCTCATCACCACTTCGATCACAGCACCGYTGATCTTGTCTGTTGGTGCCTTCCAGGTACCAACATAGTGACCTTCTCCTTGTTCTGTTAATGGTATTTCAAMAGAAGTGGCGGTSGCRGTTGCATWGGCTGAAGGTACGYKGAYCRAGAAGAARCCAYTAATTCCTGGYTCACTWTCTAGTTCGAYGGTCAACGTYTTACCCSTTTTTATCACCACATTTTGAGCTGGTTTTAAGTTTTCRAYCGCAGGTGSATTAAACTTGGCGTAAACAGTGACTTCCTTGCTAGTTTCGTTTCCAGCACGGTCCTTTGCAGTGACAGTAAATTTATTTTCTCCATTATTGAGCAGTATATCTAGGGAATAGGAGCCATCTTCTGTGACATTCGCTTTTTGACCATTTATAGTGACTTCTGCTAGATATGGATCGGTCGCTTTTCCTTCGATCGTAACTGCTTGTTGATTCGTCTTGTTGCCTTCAGTAGGTTTGGTGRTGGTTAGTTCTGGTTTTGCTTGATCAAGGATGATCTTCACTGGCTCGGACGGATCCGTACTACCCAGATCTGTAGAAGAGGTAGCTGTCAGCATGTTTTCTCCGTTATGGAGAGTCACATCTACGGCGAAGGTGCCATCCTCTCTGGTTGGTGTGGTAGCCACTTCTTCGCCTTTATTGAAAAGATGAACTTGGGTAGTAGGTGAAGCTTTTCCTTCTACCGTGAAAGTAGATTGATTGGTGTAGGCTACATCTTTAGGCGTTGTGATCACTGGACTGATCGCGTTAAAGTCTACCCGTGCCCGAATCATAACGTTTCCGTATTTTTCAGGGGATGGGGACCAAAATCCGTTAACCATTTGCCAGCTATGACCTGCGTATGGACTGCTTGTATCAGTAGCGAGTGCTGGTATATATGGGTAGGGCTTTTGTTGGATATAGACCATATAGAAGTCGCCGTTTACTATGACTCCTTCGCTTGCCAGATCGACAACTGTCCATTCTCCATTACGCAGAGCAGTCGCATTTAATGGACCGGCCAATTTTTTACCAGGAGCACCATTCGGTCCACTTGCATCATAGATGGCAACCTGAATGGCTGTTCCCCCTGGAACCGGATAT
>NZ_JBFUJC010000362.1:0-3081 GCF_056401595.1 Paenisporosarcina sp. P4_E4_2
GGGTGTCGTTGTTCATGGGGATAAACGAGGTCGTACAATCGGTTTTCCAACAGCGAATATACAGGCAAAAGAAGGGTCGTACATTCCAGCAACGGGTGTTTACGCCGTGCGCATGTTCATTCAAGACGAATRGGTGGATGGCGTTTGTAATGTAGGATATAAACCGACTTTTAAAAATCCGGATGAAAAAAAATTAACGATTGAAGTTCATTTGTTTAATTTTGATAAGAACATCTATGGAGAAGAAGTATCCTTGGATTGGTATCATCATATCCGGGATGAACGCAAATTTGATGGAATTGACTCCTTGAAACAACAAATTGAAAAGGATAAACAAACGGCCATTTCGTTTTTTCAAGAGTTGAAGTAACAGTTGCATATCCATCTAAACTGTGCTACTATTTTTAAGTGCATAGAGATATGCTTAACCGTTGCTTGGCAAGGCGATTCACCAACGCTTGCTCGGTAATTGGGGATATTATGAGAGTATTGGAGGTGAACCGGATGGCAATTACACAAGAACGTAAAAATGAACTTATCGCTGAGTATCGTACTCATGAAAGCGACACTGGTTCTGCAGACATTCAAATCGCTGTGTTAACAGAAGAGATTAATAACTTGAACGAGCATTTACGTACACACAAGAAAGATCACCACTCACGTCGTGGCCTATTCAAAATGGTAGGACGTCGTCGTAACTTGTTAAAATACTTACGTGAAAACGAAGTATCACGTTACCGTGACTTGATCGCTAAACTTGGTTTACGTCGATAAGATGCATTTTAGTGAAAGCGGGATTCGTCCCGCTTTTTCTTTATGTTCAAAAAGATTTCTTTGTATAGAACCAACTCTCAATGACAATTTTATAATTTATCGCATGATAAACGCTTTTTTGATACACTACTAATGATACATACAACTAAATTTAATAGGATTTTTAGTACGAGAGGAGTTCATTCAATGACAGAAAAACAAATTTTTAATTTCGAATGGGCAGGTCGTCCATTGCAAGTAGAAGTAGGCAAATATGCAAAACAAGCTAACGGTGCTGTTATGGTCCGTTACGGAGATTCTACAGTTCTTTCAACAGCTACTGCTTCAAAACATCCTAAGCCATTAGATTTCTTCCCACTTACATGTAACTATGAAGAGCGTCTTTACGCAGCAGGGAAAATTCCAGGTGGTTTCATTAAACGTGAAGGACGCCCATCAGAAAACGCAGTATTGACGAGTCGTCTAATTGACCGTCCAATTCGTCCGTTATTCCCTGATGGATTCCGTAATGAAGTTCAAGTTATTTCAATCGTTATGTCTAAAGATCAAGATTGCACGACTGAAATGGCTGCGATGTTAGGATCTTCTTTAGCATTATCTGTTTCTGATATTCCTTTCGATGGCCCGATTGCAGGCGTACAAGTAGGATTGATTGATGGTCAATTTATCATTAACCCTAATCAAGCACAATTGGCAGTTAGTACAATTGATTTAATTGTTGCTGGTACAAAAGAGGCAATCAACATGGTTGAGGCAGGGGCACTTGAAGTTCCTGAGGAAGTAATGTTGGAAGCGATTATGTTCGGTCATGAAGAAATCAAAAAATTAATCGCGTTCCAAGAAGAAGTAGTTGCGGTTATGGGTAAAGAGAAAACGGACATCAAACTTTTCGAGCTTGATGCTGAACTTTCTGCCGAAATTAGTGAAATGTGCGAAACAAAATTAAACAGTGCCATTCAAGTGTATGAAAAACATGCTCGCGAATTAGCAATCACTGAAGTTAAAGAAGAAGTTGTAGCGATCTACGTTGAACGTGAAGCTGATGAAGCAACACTAAAACAAGTTCGCCAAATTTTAGATAAAATGGTGAAAGAAGAAGTTCGCCGTTTAATTACAGAAGATAAAGTTCGTCCTGATGGCCGTAAATTAGATGAGATCCGTCCATTATCATCTGAGACAGGGATTTTGCCTCGTACTCATGGTTCTGGATTGTTTACTCGTGGGCAAACACAAGCACTTAGTATTGCTACTTTAGGTGCATTAGGCGATGTTCAAATCATCGACGGTTTAGGAATCGAAGAATCGAAACGTTTCATGCATCATTATAATTTCCCACAATTCAGTGTTGGGGAAACAGGACCTATCCGTGGACCAGGTCGTCGCGAAATCGGTCATGGTGCTTTAGGTGAGCGTGCACTTGTTGCTGTTATTCCTGATGAAAAAGATTTCCCATACACAATTCGTTTAGTTTCTGAAGTATTGGAATCAAACGGTTCTACTTCTCAAGCAAGTATTTGTGCATCAACTCTTGCCATGATGGATGCGGGTGTTCCAATTAAAGCGCCAGTTGCAGGTATTGCTATGGGTCTTATCAAGCGCGGTGAGCATTATTCTGTTCTTTCGGATATTCAAGGAATGGAAGATCACTTAGGTGATATGGACTTCAAAGTAGCCGGTACTGCTAAAGGTGTTACGGCACTTCAAATGGATATTAAGATTGATGGCTTGTCTCGCAGCATTTTAGAAGAGGCATTGACACAAGCAAAAATCGGCCGTATGCATATTTTAGATAGCATGATGGCAACAATTTCTGAACCACGCACGAATTTGTCTCAATATGCTCCGAAAATTATCATGATTAAAATCAATCCTGATAAGATCCGTGACGTTATTGGACCGGGTGGTAAGCAAATCAACAAAATCATCGATGAAACTGGCGTGAAAATCGATACAGAGCAAGATGGTACGATTTACATTTCTTCAATTGACCAAGAAATGAATGCACGTGCAAAAGAAATCATTGAAAATATCGTGCGCGAAGCAGCTGTTGGTGAATACTATATGGCTAAAGTGAAACGTATTGAAAAATTCGGTGCATTCCTAGAAATCTTCCCTGGTAAAGATGGACTACTTCATATTTCAGAAATCCAGGAAGAACGTACGAAAGCAGTTGAAGATGTTTTAAAACTTGGTGATGAAATGTTCGTCAAAGTTATTGAAATTGATAACCAAGGTCGCGTGAACTTGTCTCGTAAAATTGTCGTAAAAGAAGAAAAAGAAGCGGCAGAAAAAGAGCAAGCATAATAT
>NZ_JBFUJC010000363.1:0-3079 GCF_056401595.1 Paenisporosarcina sp. P4_E4_2
CGAATTGGAAAGACTCCTGATTTTTTAGACACAAAAAAACCTCCTAATCATAATTGATTTAGAAGGTTCTTTGGTAATCTTTACAGTAAGACGAGAATGGAGATAAAATACTAAAATTCGTATCCCGTTCTATGTCCCAGGAATTACTTATAAGTATTCACTGGGATGTTGCTTTTATTAGGGTTTTGGATGACACATTCTCTAACTATAGGATAAAACTCACAATAATCGCTGATAATATGCTCACTAACGTTGCTCCGTATAAAAGTTTCAAGCCGAATCGTGCTACAACGTTTCCTTGTTTTTCATGAAGACCTTTTACAGCACCTGAGATGATACCAATTGAAGAGAAGTTTGCAAATGWAACAAGGAAAACTGAAATGATTCCGATTGATCGTTCACTCAGATTTGACGCTAATTCATTTAATGAAAGCATCGCTACAAATTCGTTTGTAACTAGTTTGGTAGCCATAATACCGCCTGCTGTTACTGATTCTGAAACAGGGATACCCATTAAAATCGCAAATGGAGCAAAGACATATCCAATAATTGCTTGGAACGTGACTCCAAATATCATATCAAATAAGTTATTTACTCCTGCCATTAGTGCAACGAATCCAAGTAACATCGCCGCAACCACAATTGCAACCTTGAATCCATCCATAATATATTCGCCAAGCATTTCAAAGAAGCTTTGTTTTTCTTCTTGCACAACAAGGAGATCTTCTTCTTCGGTTACAGAGTAAGGATTAATGATTGAAGCAATGATGAATCCTCCAAATAAATTAATCACGATTGCAGTTACGACATATCTCGGTTCAATCATTGTCATATAAGCTCCGACAATAGACATCGATACAGTAGACATCGCTGACGCACTTAGTGTATATAGACGTTGAGGGGATAATTGTCCAAGCTGTTTTTTCACAGTAATAAATACTTCAGATTGTCCAACAATAGCGGATGCTACTCCATTGTAAGATTCCAATTTACCCATGCCGTTTACTTTACTGATTGCCCATCCAAGCCATTTCATAATGAAAGGAAGAACCTTAATGTGTTGCAGAATTCCAATCAGAGCCGAAATGAATACGATTGGAAGTAAAGCAGTTAAGAAGAAAGGAGCTTGTCCTTCATTCGCAATGCCGGCAAATACAAAATTGATTCCTTCATTAGCGTAATCTAATAATTTTGTAAACACGGCTGCGATTCCCTCTATAAGAATCAATCCGAATTTGGTATTCAGTAATGTAAAAGTTAATATTAACTGAATAATGATCATCTGGATAATTGGTCTTATCTTTATTTCTTTACGATTGTTACTTGCAACCCAGGCAAGACCCAGAACAACAATTAAGCCTACGATTGAGATTAAATAATTCATTTAATGCCTCCACAAAGTTGTATTATTAAAAGGTTAAACGTCTGACCATTAAACTTACTTAATAAGTATACATTTATAACTTATCATGTCCATATACAATTTATTAAATGTTGCCCATGTTGATAAAGGAATATTATATTTTGACTACGTTCGGTTAATATTCATTGAAACTAGATGATATAGACAAAAAGAAAAAACCCTTGATTATTATCAAGGGTTTTGACATGTGATGTAAACCATAAAATTTCCAAAAAATAAACCATAATAATTCCAACCTTACGGCCACAAGTGTTTAAAGTAATTTACCAGTGAAATGTCTATAAATACATATCACCACTATTATGAAAATTTATGCTTTATTTTTTTACTTAAGGAAATTATTTGGTTGATTAAAGTCAATTGTATCTATTAAATAAATCTCCTGCCTCGTTAGATGAATAAGAAAAGAGCTGCTTTAGCAGCTCGTTGTTCTTCAACCCTAAAGCACCCGTTAGTTCAAGAAGAACTTTTCTTATATCAACTGCTTTTTAAATAAAACTCAATCTTGATTTGGCCCTTCATAGTSCGTATGTACATTAACACTATCTACAATTGTATCTCCTTGTTCAATATCGAATCCCATTGTAGTATGATAGGCAATTAAACTTTATTAACAGGAGAAGTTACACAAAGGACTACACTACCTACCACCTTTTTGTTTTACAACATTAAAAAATTCGGTGTAGAGTTGGTTTCCTATTTTGAGCTTTCTATTTTCCGGATGTACTCCAACAAAATGAATATAGGCCTCATCAGACTTGGATTGAGATAAAAAACTTTTTAGAAACCCAATGACTTGTCCATCTTTTTCTGCAATAAAACTTGTATCAGTAAAATGGTCAAAGAACATCACACACTTAGGAGGTAGGCAGGATCTTATTGAAGTAATGAACTTCAAACAAATTAGCGATTAAATATTAAATTTCTAATAAAATATGTGCCAACGGTCTTATTTCTCCCATTAGTAAATCTTTTGCTTCTTGACTGTTTCCTTCTAACTCAGAATGAATTTCTTCATTAATCCATTCACGCAATTGCAAAGAAATTCCTCTTGCAGCAGAAATTAACTTAGGAATATTTGCTTTTTCATTTAAAGATGGGGTATTTCTTAATATACTGAAAAGGTTCTCAAAAAGTTGCTCATCTTCTTTAATTCTACGTAAAATTGGTCTAATATTTTCTTCCCTTCTCCACAAGTGTAGTTGCARAGCATCATTTTTATTTGTTGCATGAGATATAATCTCAGATAATTTTTCAGATGTTGATATCCTCGAAATAACTTGAAAATATGTCATATATTTCATTAACGGCTTTTCAGCTTCTACATACCCCCTAACATTAACCAATAACTCTTCATCTGGCCACCCCTCACAAAGTGCAACAACAGCGGATTGATGAAAAACATTCTCTTGAATTGCTTTCTTTACAGTAGATAGGACACTTTTTTCATCAGCAAATTGTTCGCCTAATATTTTTGCAGCAGTGTATGTTAGTTCAGGATCAGAAATTTCTTTTGGTCTATCTATGTTCAATGATTCCATTAAATACTCAAGCAATAAGATTGATTTAGGTCTTTCTTTACTAATTAATTTAAGTAGATTAGGCTTGATTGTCCTTTCACTTCTATTTTCTAAAAAGTCCAATATTTCTTTTCTC
>NZ_JBFUJC010000364.1:0-3066 GCF_056401595.1 Paenisporosarcina sp. P4_E4_2
CTATGTATTCTATTCAGGTAACCCTGATTCTGAAGTTCTTCAATTCTTTGATGAAAGCTTACTTGCAATTAATGGTGACTACGAAATTACAAATGACGGTCCTGCTACATTTGAAATATCAGAAGACAAAAAATCTATTACTGTAAAAATCAAAGACAATGTAAACTGGCATGATGGTGAGCCAGTTAAAGCAGACGACTTATTATATGCTTATGAATTACTTGGTCATCCAGACTATACTGAAGCTCGTTACTCAGGTTTAGTTCCTATGGTAGTTGGTATGGAAGAATACCATACTGGTAAAGCTAAAACGATTTCTGGTATCGAAGTAAAAGACGAAAAAACAATTAAATTCACTTTCACGCAAGCTAGTCCTTCTTTAACAACTGGATTCTGGGCTTACCCAGTACCACGTCACTACTTGGGTGACATGACAATTGCAGAAATACTTGAATCTGACAAGATTCGTACAACTCCAATTGGTTACGGACCTTTCAAAGTTAAGAAAATCATTCCAGGTGAATCTGTTGAATTCGAACGCAACGAAGATTACTGGAGAGGCGTTCCTGCGCTTAAATCTATCGTACTTAAAGTTGTAAGCCCAAGTGTTGCTGTTAAAGCAATGCAAAATGGCGATCTTGATATTGCAAGCTTACCTGCTGACCAATATTTATCAGCAAAAGAACTTCAAAATACTGAATTACTTGGTCAAATTGACTTAGCTTATTCTTACATTGGTTTCAACCTTGGTAAATGGGATGCTAAAAAAGGCGAAAACATTATGGGCAACCCGAAATTAGAAAACAAACAATTACGTCAAGCAATGGCTGTAGCTCTAAACAACAAGCCAGTTGGTGAAAAAATGTACCATGGTTTACGTTTCCCAGCTACTACTTTAATTCCACCATCTTTCCCTAGTTACCATGATTTCGATGCAAAAGCTATCGAGTACAACCCAGAGAAAGCAAAAGAATTGTTAGCTGAAGCTGGCTACAAAGATACAAATAATGATGGTTTTGTTGAAGATCCTGAAGGTAAAGAATTTAAATTAAACTTTGCATCAATGTCAGGTTCTGATGTAGCTGAGCCATTAGCTCAACACTACATTCAAAACTGGGCTGATGTAGGTATTAAAGTTGAATTGTTAGAAGGCAAATTACACGAGTTCAACTCATTCTACGAGCGCGTAGAAGCAAATGATCCGAAAATTGATATCTTTGCTGCAGCATGGGGTACAGGATCAGACGTGGATCCAGAAGGATTATACGGTCGTAAAGCATTGTTCAACTACACTCGTTGGACAAACGAAAAAAATGACGAGTTACTTGCAAAGGGTATATCTGAAGATGCATTCGATGTTGAATACCGTCAAGGCGTCTACAAAGAATGGCAAGCACTTATGAACGAAGAGCTTCCTGTAATTCCTACATTGTTCCGTTACAGCATAACATCTACTAACAAGCGAGTTCTTAACTATGATATCGCTGCTGGAATGACTTTCTGGGATGAAGTTGCAGTATCTGCTAATGCACCAGTAAAATAATGAAAATTAAAACGACTCATCTTGAAAATGATGAGTCGTTTTTTTGTATTAAATATTAACGGCAATTGGAACAAGTAAGAGTAAAGTTGGAGAAGTGCTGATTTGAGGCCTTCTTGTAAAAAGAAGCAAGCTTTCAGACTGACATGTACAAACACTTCATATAGTAGTGAAAAAGGGTGCTAATATTGATCAAATGGTTAATGTTCTTAATCAGCTACATTTGCATTGTCATAAGCCTTATGCAGATTTTATTGTATTTAAATTATCTTTCACTGGGATACACATGGAAAAGTGTCTGGACATTTATATTCCAGACACCCGATTTCTTCATATTTGCTTGTTCGTTTGTTCTTATGACGTTTATCGTTTTCTACCCAAGCCCATCGCGTTCTCCATTTTTTTGAGTGTTTTAGAAGCTGCAGCCTGTGCTCTTTTCGCACCATCATCCAAGATACCATCTAACTCATCCGAATTTAACAGCGCTTCGTAGCGTTCCTGAATAGGTGTAATGTGATCAATAATAGCTTTCGCAACTGAAGCTTTAAAATCACCGTATCCAACACCAGCATATTTTTCAACCAATGCTTCGATTGTTTCACCGGTCAACGCAGCTTCAATCGTCAACAAATTGGAAACGCCCGGTTTTTTCTCTACATCAAAAGCAACAATGCCTTCTGAATCAGTTACTGCGCTTTTGACCTTTTTCTCAATTTCTTTTGGTGTATCCAATAGTGAAATCGTCGATTTTTTATTTGGATCAGATTTACTCATCTTTTTCAAAGGATCCTGTAGAGCCTTGATACGTGCTCCATTTTTAGGTAAGCGAATATCTGGAATCGTCAAAACGTCATTATAGCGTTTGTTGAAACGCTCAGCCAGATCACGTGTTAATTCCACATGTTGCTTTTGATCATCACCTACAGGTACGATATCGGTCTGATAAAGCAGGATATCTGCTGCCATAAGTGGTGGATAAGTGAGAAGAGAGGCCGATACGCCGTCTTTCCCCGAAGACTTATCTTTAAACTGAGTCATGCGCTCAAGTTCTCCGATATAAGAGATACATTGCATCATCCATCCTGCCTGAGCATGTGCAGGAACTTCCGACTGGATGAATAGAATGGCTTTCTTTGGATCGATACCGACTGCCAAATAGAGTGCTGCAAGCGATCGGATATTTTTACGAAGTTCTAGCCGATCTTGTGGAACCGTAATTGCGTGCTGATCCACGATACAAAAAATACATTCATACTCGTCTTGCAAGGTAGTGAATTGACGGAAAGCACCGATGTAATTACCGAGTGTGACCGTTCCTGTTGGCTGTACGCCTGAAAAAATTTTCTTCATGTGGTTTCCTCCTTAAAAWTAAAAAAACACATCACTCTCCCTCAAAAAGGGACRAATGATGTGTGAATCCGTGGTACCACCCAGATTGCCAAAAAATCTTGGCCTCTTTAACTTCGTAACGTGAAGGTACGTGATAAACTACACCGAAATTCCGGTTCGTAAACCATGCTCAGAAG
>NZ_JBFUJC010000365.1:0-3055 GCF_056401595.1 Paenisporosarcina sp. P4_E4_2
GCTTATGGCACGTCGAGTGGATGAGCGTATGTGGTTATTGAACCGTGCAGGGAAAATTCCTTTCGTTATTTCTTGTCAAGGTCAGGAAGCAACACAAGTAGGTGCTGCTTTCGCACTTGATAACACGAAAGATTATATCGCTCCTTACTACCGTGATATGGGTGTTGTTTTACACTTTGGTATGACAGCTCGTGATTTGATGCTTTCAGCTTTTGCAAAAGCTGAAGATCCAAACTCAGGTGGACGTCAAATGCCTGGTCACTTTGGACAAAAGAAAAATCGTATTTTGACAGGTTCTTCACCTGTTACTACACAACTTCCACATGCAGTTGGTGTGGCATTAGCTGGTAAAATTCAACAAAAAGACTTCGTCACTTTTGTAACACTTGGTGAAGGTTCATCAAACCAAGGGGACTTCCACGAAGGCTTGAACTTTGCAGGCGTTCATAAATTACCATGTATCACAATGGTAGAAAACAATAAATATGCGATTTCAGTTCCTTACGACAGACAGGTAGCAGCTAAAAACGTTTCTGATCGTGCAATTGGTTACGGCATGCCTGGATTCACTGTTGATGGAACAGATCCTTTAGAAGTTTATAAAGTAGTGAAAGAAGCTGCGGACCGCGCACGTAACGGAGAAGGCCCAAGCCTTATCGAAGCAGTATCGCATCGTTTGACAGCTCACTCATCTGATGATGATCAACGTCAATATCGTACAGCGGAAGACCTTGCTGAAGGGCAAGCTGCTGATCCAATCGGCAAATTCGCAACCTATTTGACAGAGTTGAACATTTTGACTGAAGAAATCGAAAAAGAACTAAATGACCGTATTATGAAGGAAGTAAATGAAGCAACGGATTATGCAGAAAATGCTCCTTATGCTGCACCTGAAGATGCTTTAAAATACGTCTATGCTGAAAAAGACGGGGGGAACGCATAATGGCAGTTATGTCTTATATTGACGCGATTACACTCGCAATGAAAGAAGAGATGGAACGTGATGAAAACGTATTCGTCCTTGGTGAAGACGTAGGTCGTAAAGGCGGCGTTTTCAAAGCTACTCAAGGTTTATACGATCAATTTGGAGAACACCGTGTAATGGATACTCCATTAGCAGAATCTGCTATTGCCGGCGTTGGAATCGGTGCAGCAATGTATGGAATGCGTCCAATTGCAGAAATGCAATTTGCTGACTTTATCATGCCAGCTGTTAACCAAATCATTTCTGAAGCTTCCCGTATTCGTTACCGTTCAAATAATGACTGGTCTTGTCCAATCGTTTTCCGTGCACCTTTTGGTGGGGGAATTCATGGAGCTCTTTACCATTCACAATCTGTTGAAGCGATTTTTGCTAACCAACCAGGTTTGAAAATCGTTATTCCTTCAACACCATACGATGCTAAAGGATTATTGAAAGCTGCTATCCGTGATGAAGATCCAGTAATGTTCTTCGAGCACAAACGCGCTTACCGTTTAATCAAAGGTGAAGTGCCTGAAGATGATTACACAATCGAAATCGGAAAAGCAGACGTCAAACGTGAAGGTGAAGACATCACTGTTATCACTTACGGTCTTGCTGTCCACTTTGCACTTCAAGCTGCTGAGCGTTTAGAGCAGGATGGTATTTCTGCTCACATTCTTGATTTGCGCACGATTTATCCATTGGATAAAGAAGCAATTATTGAAGCTGCTTCAAAAACAGGTAAAGTTCTTCTTGTTACTGAAGATAATATGGAAGGTAGCATCATGGGTGAAGTTGCAGCAATCATTGCTGAAAACTGCCTGTTTGATCTAGATGCACCAATTAAACGTTTGGCTGGTCCGGATGTACCGGCAATGCCTTATGCACCGACAATGGAGAAATTCTTTATGATCAATCCAGATAAAGTCGAAAAAGCAATGCGTGAACTTGCGGAATTTTAACCTGAAAGGAGGAGTTACAATTGGCAATCGAACAAATTAAAATGCCCCAGCTTGGTGAATCCGTAACAGAAGGAACAATCGAAAAATGGTTGGTTCAACCGGGTGACAAAGTGAATAAGTATGATTCACTTGCTGAAGTGAATACAGATAAAGTAACAGCTGAAATTCCTTCTTCATTTACAGGTGTAATTAAAGAACTGATCGCTACTGAAGGTCAAACTTTGGAAGTCGGCGCAGTTGTTTGTACAATCGAAACAGAAGGTGGTGCATCTTCAGAAGAATCAACATCTGAAGAAACTCCTACAGAAAAAGCAACAGCTGCAGAAATGCCTGCTGCTGAATCGAAGAAGGCTGCAGCACCGACTCCAGTTCGTGAAAAAGGTGCGAAAGCCCGTTATTCACCTGCGGTTCTGAAACTTGCTCAAGAAAACGATATCGACTTATCACTAGTGGACGGAACGGGTAATGAAGGTCGTATTACGCGTAAAGACTTGCTTGCGATTATCGAAAGCGGTAATATTCCGACGGCAAAAGCAGAACAAGCTGCTCCTAAAGCAGAAACTGCTGTACCTGCTCAAAACACAGCTCAAGCTTCTAAACCGGCTGCGGCTCCTGTCAATGTACCAGTAGCTGTAGGTGATATCGAAATTCCGGTTACAGGAATTCGTAAAGCCATCGCTGCCAACATGTTGCGCAGTAAACATGAAGCACCACATGCGTGGACAATGATTGAAGTAGATGTAACAAACCTAGTTCAATACCGCGATTCCATCAAAAATGAATTCAAGAAAAAAGAAGGATTCAATGTGACGTATTTCGCATTCTTCGTAAAAGCTGTTTCTCAAGCTTTAAAAGAATTCCCAATGATGAACTCAATGTGGGCTGGCGACAAAATCGTACAGAAAAAAGACATCAACATTTCAATCGCAGTTGCGACGGAAGATGCTTTATTCGTACCGGTAATTAAAAATGCTGATGAAAAAACAATCAAAGGTATCGGTCGTGAAATCAATGAATTGGCAGGCAAAGTGCGTGCTGGTAAATTGAAATCTGACGAAATGCAAGGTGGTACATTCACAGTAAATAACACAGGTTCATTCGGTTCAATTCAATCAATTGGCATCATCAA
>NZ_JBFUJC010000366.1:0-3040 GCF_056401595.1 Paenisporosarcina sp. P4_E4_2
CCTAAACAGATAAATGAGCACACTACTTATTAACATCACACCAATAACTGAAAGTATAAGTCGGTCTTTATTGCGAACCAATTGCTTCATCATAAAAGGCATCATACTTGTTGCCTCTGTCTAACCGATATAATCTCTCCATCTCGCATTTCGACTTTCGTGTTTGCTCGATTGGCTAGCGTAGAATCATGCGTAACCAAGATTACACCACATTTTTTACTTTGATTTAAAGAAGACAACAGTTCAAATACCGTTTCCCCTGTATCTGTATCGAGATTCCCAGTCGGTTCATCTGCTAATAGCCATTTAGGTTCATGGACTAATGCCCTGGCAATAGCAACTCTTTGTTGTTGTCCACCTGATAGTTGTGAAGGGAGAGAATTTATTTTGTCTATAAGTCCAACTTGTTCCAAAACTTGTGTCGCGCGCTCTTTTTTGTTGTAAGTTACCTTTCTACCAAAAAGAGGTGACATGACATTTTCTAATACCGTCATGGTTGGAATCAAATGAAACTGTTGAAATATGAATCCGATGTTCTCAAAGCGAAAATCTGCCATTTCTTTATTGTTCATTTTGTGAACATGCTGATCTCCATAGAGAATTTCTCCACTGGAAGGAACATCGAGTGTTCCAATTATGCTTAATAACGTCGACTTCCCTGAGCCTGATGGACCAATAATTGAAATAAAATCGCTTTTCTGAAGTGTTAAATTAACTTCCTTTAACGCATATGTACCTATACCATCGCCTTTAAACACTTTTGTTAATGTCCTACATGTAATCGTGTTATTCAAAATAATCCCCCTCTTTGAAATATTTGTAAAATCTAATTATTTTAAATATAACAATTCCTTTGATTAATGTATACTTTACATTGCCTAAAGGGGTGTTTTATAGATTAWTYGAGTTTGAATATRTCATTGAGATTGTGAAGRTCTTCACTTAAACTAACGGGGCAGGATAGTTCAATAACAAATGATTTTAAAAAGGGGTGCCAAGTGAATGAAGTTAAAATTTTTATACTTAACATTAACAGTATTATCAATTTTACTGATATGTGGTTGTTCGACTAAACAAGATGAAGGGAATTCCAAAGGCACAGATAACTATGAAATTAGAAAAGTTGCTTGGGATTTCATCGAAGAAAAAGGTTGGGGCGGCAGAGCTATAGAAGACTGGAAAAGTGCTGAAGTGAAAAAAACGATTGCTAGTAATAGCTATGAATTGCTGGATAAAACTTATGAAGGGAAAGAAGTATTAATGGTATCCTTTGAAGATCAAGAGAACGTTGTAGTTGGTCCACCTTTAATACTTGTTGACCCCGAAACCAATGAAGTAATAGGTTATATGCCGGGTGAATAGAATTGAATGTTTTTCAACTGTGGCTATGAAACAAAGTGAGTTAGAACTTGTAGAGGAGATGAGAAGGTGACTATTAGTGCAGAGAGGCAGGCCTCAAGATTGATGAGGTTGCGTAGAATCTGCGGTTATGGTGCCGCAATAGCAGTAACACCTTACCTGCTGATCAAAATCGTATGGACTTTCGGTCTCTTCCTTCCAACCGAGCAAATGGGTGACGCCAGCTGGCGCATTATAAACGCAGTAACCGCCGTTCTCGCTGCGATTGGTATCCTTCTTGCAATGGCGTTCTGCAGGCCGTGGGGGGAGCGGCTACCTGCGTGGTTGGTTGCTCTACCCATTTGGGTTGGTACCGGTTTGCTCGTTCCCATGCTGTTGATTGCACCGGTTCTGGGCCCTGCAGCTATGATCCGGGATCAAGAGGCAGGTGCCGCTGACTTCTGGGTATACGAGCAGATCTTCGTCATGATCTCACTTTTCGGGATCGGCATCTTCCTGCCGCTTGCATTGGCGGGGTATGCAAAGGCACGTTGGCCAGAGGCGCTGAGTGGCACAACCGACTACAAGGAGTTGCCGGGCAATACTCGACAACTGCAGATTATCTTGGCTAGGATCGTCGCTGCCGGCTGCATTCTGCTCGGTGTCATCAAGGTGTTTTGGGCGGTTGGCGGCTCTTTCGGCATCGACCCGGCAACCATGGGTGAACGCGATGTGTGGTGGCACCTGCTGTCATTGAGTATAGGCGTGTGGTCCTTTGCAGGTGCGTGGGGCATAATGGTGGTAGCATCCCGCCGTGGGTCGAGGTGGTTTCTACCCCCTATGGCAGCGGCATGGATTTCATCGGGAGCGTTGTTCTCCAACAACCTCTATTCCGCCTTATCTTCAGTTCGACGCGACGCGCCACCCTCCCCAGAGTACCCATTGGCATGGTTGTTGACAACACAGGCCGGCATCGTCTTAGGTGTAATAATGGGAATGATTATCCTGCTGGTGCTGCACGAACGCCGTCGAGCCCTTCGAGATGAGTCCAACTGAAGTTGATTACACAGAACCACGGAGAAATTGAATATTTTTCTTGTTGTACTAACGGGTGCTTTAGTTAAAGATCATCGGGCTGTTTAAACAAGCCCTTTTTCTTATTGAACTAACGGGGCAGGTTAGTTGAACAAGAAATTAGATTAGCTATAGGCGCTAGAAGAAAATTACTGGAATATTATGCTGAACTTTATAAAAAGGGTATTGAAAGGACTGACTTTACTAATGGATATTAGAAAACCTAACGATTCTGAATTTGAAAAGATTATTTTACTTTCCCCACAAGCTTTATTTGATGGTACATTGGGTGAAGTAAAACCTTCAAATGAAAAAATCAAACGTCTTATTGAACCACTTTTGGAAAAGGGAAGCTATTATTTAATAGCAACCGAGAATGATAAACTAATGGGCTGGATTCTTATAGGGGCCGGTAAAGACCAATTTACTGACAAGATGAATGGATTTATTTATGAACTGTTTGTTATAGAAGAATTTAGAGGGAATGGAGTTTCTAAACGGTTAATGAGAACTGCGATTGACCATCTAAGACAAGATGGATACTCTGAAGTTCGTCTTAGTGCATTTGCAGGTAATCAAGCTATTAAACTTTACGAAAAAATGGGCTTTAACATAAGAACAGTTTCTA
>NZ_JBFUJC010000367.1:0-3034 GCF_056401595.1 Paenisporosarcina sp. P4_E4_2
TACCATATCTTTCACTATACATGGTGCTGGTAAATGATTGCAAATAGCTCGTGAAAAAATATAAGTCTTACGTCCCATAAATACCTCTTGCTAGGGATCCAAATATCTGTTGTCAATTAATTCCTGAAGCTTAATCACCGGTGAACAAAAGAATTGTTCATTGAAAAAAATGTAAATCCAGCGAAACTTTCCTATTAGCTATTCGTAGTTAAATTAGGAGGGGTTATATTATGAAGTTTAGTTCAAAAATTGATAATTTTTTTGTTGGAATCATATCAATCACAGTATTTATTATCCTTAGCGTATTTTTGTTTCCTCTGCTTTTAGATTATGATAGAACGAGTATTGATACCATTACTGTACTTTCCTTATGTGTGTTATCAATTGGGTTACTATTGTGGTCTGCTTTTTCTATTAAATACGTCCTAAATAATGACCACTTGTTTGTAAAAGGTGGGTTATTTAAAAGTCGAATCCCATATGAAGATATAACAAGGATTTCTCCCACAACTGAAATCTTTACTGGTTTCCGCTTGTTATCATCAAAACAAGGTATTGAATTATTTTATAAATCAGCAACTTTAGGAAGTGTGAAGATTTCACCTAAAGACATTGACCTTTTCATTTTCGAATTAGAGAAACGTGCGCCAAATGTCCAAATTGATAAAATAACTCAGTAAATTACCATTAACTAAATGTGTAAACAAAAAATGAAAGGACCAGGCAAAATGCCCGGTCCTTTTAAGATCGATTTTATCGTTTCCCTTTTATATAAGGTGTTCCTATAGCCTTGGTGCATTTGCTTTACCAATGAATCCTGCTAAGGCAAGGATTGTTAAGACATAAGGTAAAATCAGTAAGAAAACACTTGGAATTTCGCTGATTATCGGCAATGATCCACCGACAATACTTAACGCTTGAGCAAACCCAAAGAACAGAGCTGCCCCCATCGCACCCAGGGGATGCCACTTACCAAAGATCATTGCAGCAAGTGCCATAAATCCTTGTCCATTGATTGTTGAATGACTGAAATCCAATGAAATCGACTGTGAATAAATCGCGCCACCGATACCGGCTAAACCACCTGAAATCATGACAGCAATATAACGCATACGTGTTACATTTATTCCCATTGTATCAGCGGCCATTGGATGTTCACCTACAGCACGAAGACGCAGACCGAATGGAGTGTAATACAGGACAACCCATGCTAGAATAGCAATCCCAATTGCTAAAACAGAAGTCCAATAGACGTTCTGGAAAAACATCGGGCCTAAAATTGGAATATCTTTTAAGAACGGAATATCGTCACGCAAGAATCGCTCTTGAACAAAGTCTGTTTGGCCTTTTCCGTAAATCATTTTTACTAGGAACAAACAAAGCGCCACTGCCAATAAGTTAATCGCTACACCAGAAACGACTTGATCCGCACGGAATGATACAGAAGCCACGGCATGCAGTAATGAAAATAATGAAGCGACAACCATAGCAGCAAGAAGAGCCATCCACTCTGTACCTTGTCCAAATATATGAACGAAAGATAAGTTAAATAGAATACCAATGAAAGCACCCATGACCATGAGTCCTTCCAATCCAATGTTTACTACACCAGAACGCTCAGAGAAAACCCCACCGATAGCGGTTAAAATTAGAGGCGCTGCATAAGCAATGGCTGCAGGGACTAGAAAATATAATACTTCCAAGAAACTCATGTTACTTCGCCTCCTTTTTCTTGCTGAAGCGTTCAACAAATAATCGAATGACGTAGCCTGAAGCTACGAAGAAAATGATAATCGCAATGACAATAGATACGATTTCGGTAGGAATACCCGCTTCATTTGGCATATTTAAAGCTCCATATTTTAATGAACCAAATAATGCTGCCCCGAAAATAACACCAAGTGGCGTGTTAGCACCAAGTAGTGCAACCGCAATACCATCAAAACCAATACCTGTAAAGCCGCCTTTAACAGAAGCATATTCAAACGTACCCAATGCTTCCATCGCTCCACCTAGACCAGCAAAGGCACCAGAAATGACCATTGCTAGAATGATATTTTTATTGACGTTCATTCCCGCATATTCTGAAGCATTTTGGTTTAAACCAACTGCTTTCAATTCAAATCCGCGAGTCGTTTTCTCTAAAATTAACCACATTACTAAAACCATGGCAAGTGCAATTAGAATTCCGTAATGAAGACGTGAGAAATCTGTCATGTTTTCAAGGAATTCTGAACGAAGTGACGCCGTTGGGTGAATTGCCCCCGTATTGTCTCCTCCATTAGAAAACGTTTTCACTAATGCGTTTGTTGTGTGAAGTGCTATATAGTTCATCATGATTGTGACAATTACTTCATGGACTTTAAAGCGAGCTTTTAGAAGTCCAGGAATGAAGCCCCATAATGCTCCCGCTCCAGCTGCAGCAATTAACGCAAGTGGCAAGTGAATGTATTTTGGAAAATCAAAGGCAACTCCTACATACGCCGCTGCAAACCAGCCAACGATTAATTGTCCTTCAACACCAATGTTAAATAGTCCTGTACGGAATGCAAATGCAACCGCTAAACCAGCAAGAATGTATGGTGTAATTTGTCGGACGGTTTCACCCATCGTATAAACATCACCAAAAATTCCGTTCCATAATGCTGCATAGCCAGCGACTGGATCGTATCCACTAACTAACATAACAATTGCCCCTACAAGTAATCCCAGAATAACGGAAATGACAGGAACAAGAATATTAACTAAACGATTAGACATGGGAGCTGCCCTCCTCTTTCACTTGATTTGTCATAGCGCCTTTTTTCGATTGACCCGCCATTAACAATCCAAGTTCTTGTTCGTTTGTTTGAAGAGGATCCAAAGTATCCACGATTTGCCCATCATATATGACCGCAATACGATCAGATACGTTCATGACTTCATCTAATTCAAATGAAATTAACAAGACAGCTTTTCCTTTATCGCGTTGTTCGATTAAACGCTGATGAATAAATTCAATCGCACCGACGTCCAATCCGCGGGTAGGCAGAGC
>NZ_JBFUJC010000368.1:0-3023 GCF_056401595.1 Paenisporosarcina sp. P4_E4_2
CATTTACGGCAGCAATCGTGGGCTGAGGAAGATTTGCGATGCTATTAAATACATCTCTAATAGCTCTCACATTTCTTCGAACTTCGGTTTCAGTCAGCGTCTTGCGTTCTTTTAAATCTGCTCCGGCACTGAATGCTTTATCCCCAGCTCCAGTGAAAATAACAACACGTACATCTGGATCAAGAGAGATTGAATCTGTCACCGATTGCAGTTCCTGAAGCGTTTCGAAATTAAAGCAGTTCAAAGCTTGTTCTCTATTAATGGTCACATACCCGATATGGTTTTCTTTTCTATATAGAACAGTTGACATACTGCTCCTCCCTCCAAATAATAAGTGCAGCAGTTTTAAATCATTCAAGTCTTGCTTTATTCAATCTCGGAAGTCGTTACAGAACTATTAGCATTATAAGTAAATGCTTGTGAATACCCAGTTTTCCCTGTGAAATGTTGACATTTTTATAACTGAGGGGCAGCCTTGTTTGGACATTTGAACTTATTCCGATATATTCTCGATAATTGCTGCGATTCCCTGACCGACTCCGATACACATCGTAGCCAGGCCATATTGAACGTTCTCTCTTTTCATTTCATATAAAAGTGTGGTTAATATTCTTGCGCCACTGGCACCAAGAGGGTGACCAAATGCAATCGCACCACCATTAACATTCACTTTTTTATCGTCCAGCTCTAATTGCTTTATACACTCAAGCGATTGTGAGGCAAAGGCTTCATTTAATTCAACCAATCCAATATCATTTGCAGTCAGACCGGTTCGTTCCAATACTTTTCTCGTCGCATAAATAGGACCTAGCCCCATCACATTTGGTTCGAGGCCAGCTGTAGCACCGGCCACGTATTTCGCCAGAGGTGTTAAGTTCAATTCTTTCGCTTTTTCTGCACTCATCAGCAACAAAGCAGACGCACCGTCATTGACCCCTGAAGCGTTCCCTGCCGTAACCGTACCATCTTTAAAAATCGGTTTCAGTTGACTGAGTTTCTCAAAAGTAGTATCCGGACGAGGATGCTCATCCTTATTCACCATTACGTTATTTCCTTTTCGGTCCACATAAACAACCGGAACAATTTCATCAGCAAAACGGTTTTCTTCCAATGCTTTTTTAGCTCGTTGCTGGCTTTCAAAAGCAAATTGATCCTGACTCGCTCGTGTAATTTTGAACCGCTGCGCTACATTTTCCGCAGTCTCGGGCATCGAGTCCGTTCCGTACATCTCTTTTAACTTACTATTGGTAAAGCGCCAACCAATTGTTGTATCCTGCAATTCCATATTGCCTCTGGGGAATGCTTGAGTTGGTTTTGCTATGACTAATGGTGCGCGCGTCATGCTTTCAGTTCCACCAGCGATGTAAACATCTCCATCTCCCACTGCAATGGCTCTCGCAGCATACATAACAGCATCAAGACCTGAACCGCACAGACGATTTATCGTGGTGCCTGCCACTTCAACCGGAAGTCCTGCTAATAATGCAGACATACGTGCAACATTGCGGTTATCTTCTCCTGCCTGATTGGCATTCCCTAAAACAACTTCTTCAATTTGTGAAGTTACCAGACTTGGATTACGCTCAATCAATGCCTTGATCACGACTGCTCCCAAGTCATCAGGTCGCACATCTTTTAATGCACCGTTATATCTTCCAATAGGTGTTCTTACTGCGTCTACGATGACCACTTCTCTCATTTCTTGACCCACTCTTCTTCTATTGTATAGTCGTATACACCCTTGCCGGTTTTTCGTCCGAGACGACCCGCTTTGACATATTGTTCAAGGAGCGGTGCCGGGCGGTATTTCTCCCCGAGCTTTGCATGTAAATAGTTTAAGTTGTTTAGGCGAGTGTCGAGTCCTACCAAATCTACAAGTTCGAATGGACCCATTGGATAATTTAAGCCGAGCTTAATTGCTTTATCAATTTCTTCAGGTGTGCCAAGTCCTTCCTGAAGCATGTAGAAGGCTTCGTTACCAACAAGGGCACTGATCCTACTAGTAACAAATCCCGGGAATTCATTGATAACAACCGTTTCTTTGCCCATCTTTTCTGCAACTTCTTTGATTGTTTTGGCAGTTTCATCACTCGTTTCCAAGCCACGGACAATTTCAACAAGCGGCATTTTATGTACAGGATTGAAAAAATGCATCGCTATCGTTTTATCAGGTCGTTTTGCAAATGAAGCAATTTCTGTCGGACTCATCGTTGACGTATTCGTCGCGAAATAACAATGAGCAGGTGCGTGTTCTTCCATTGTTTCAAACACTCGTTTTTTTATAGCTATCTCTTCAGGAACCGCTTCAATAATCAAATCCGCTTCTCGTGCAGCTTCGGGTAAGTCAGGTTGAAAACTTAAGTTCCGCAATGCATTTGAAGCATGATCAGAAGTTATTTTTCCAAGCGCTATCCCTTTTTCAAACATCCGTTCAATTTCCTTTTTTGCATTTTCCAATGCATGTTCATGTATGTCGACTACAGTTACGTCAAAACCACCAACTGCGCCAACATAAGCAATTCCTCTGCCCATCAAACCTGAACCGACGACAACAATACGATTAATCACGAGATATTCCTCCTTTTGAGGTGAAAGAATACGGACAGGGGGTTGGATAACTCCCTGTCCGTCATTTAAAAGATTTTATAGACCGAACGGATTTAAAGGACGGCTACCATAGTACGATAAAATACTTTTCGTTTCTGTATAAAGGTCCAATGTTTCTATGCATAGTTCGCGCCCAAATCCGGATTGTTTATAGCCACCAAAAGGCGTTCCAGGGAAGGCAGAGAACGGACAGTTGWCCATAACGATTCCAGCTTGAATCTGATTGGCAACGCGAGTAGCACGTGCTCCATCTTTAGACCAGACAGCCGAACCTAATCCGAACTCAGTATCGTTTGCTAGGCGGATCGCTTCTTTTTCATCTTTGAATTTCATCACAACGACAACTGGTCCGAAGATTTCATCTGTTACAGCCTTCATGTCGTGGTTAACGTTTGCGATGATTGTCGGCTCATACC
>NZ_JBFUJC010000369.1:0-3016 GCF_056401595.1 Paenisporosarcina sp. P4_E4_2
GCTTTTTCTTCAGATGTAGTTTCTTCAGATTTAGTTCCTTCAGTCGTTGTAACTTTTTTCTCTTCATTGTCTTCAGTACAAGCTGCAAGAACTAAAGAAAGTGAAGCAATAAGCAATAATAGTTTTTTCATCATTCAATCTCCTTTAATCTTGGGAATATTTAGTTATATTACCATAGCTAAACTTTACTGTAAAGGAGTTGCCAAATAGTCAGCCGTTTAGTAACGATTTAATCAACGATCTTATAAAGCCCGATTCAATCACTGAACCGAAGGGTTTTGTTCAGAAAACCAGGAGTTAATGAATACCCTATATTTACAGTGTTTTGTGAGGGTTAACTCTTTAATTAATGTTCAAGAACTCGTTCAATAATCTAAGTTCTGTAATCTATACGACAGATAAGTATAGGTACACGATTAAATCTTGGCCATAAGAAAAAGCCGCCTTGTATAGGCTGCCGGTTATTCAACTAAAGCACCCGTTAGTTGAATAAGAAAACTAAACAAACAATTGCTCCAGTAACCCTATAAACAAGATTGATATTATAACAGTTGCTATTGAAATTAATATCTTATTTCCCAACCTAATATTCTCGAATCGTCTATATATCTTATTTACTACTCGGTAAACGATTATGATGATAGGTAACTTTATACATATTGCTATTAAATCAACAGAAGTAAATGGTTTACTTATGTATTTATCAAAGGGAATGTTGAATACAAAAAGTGCTGAAAATAAGATGAATTGATAAATACAAAATTTTACATAATTCAAAGGTGATTACCTCTATTCAATGGCTATTAATATCCTTTAAAGGATACTTTTATATTTAGTATATTTCATCAGGGAATTTTCCCCTCCCCCCCCTATTCGTTACTTTGTCATACTGAAAGAAACGTCTTGGTACTTCCTTATTTGGCTTTCCAGACCGACGATATCCCATCACCATAAAAAATGTTGTTCCGCTAACTTTTTACAAATGTAATTCGTAAAATATCCTGCATCCAATGCTACTGCTTCTACCTGAAACCCAAATTTCTGTACTTGTGCTTTAAGGAGTGCCAATTACGGCTCGGATCTGCCACATTTCCGGCAGTGATATAGGTAATCTGTGATGATATTGAATTTCGCATCCACCTTATGGTGAATGGTGGTCCAGATAATGGAATCCTTTCGGTTTTTCATCCAGCAAAATAATTTGATAAGCATAGCATAGCTAAAAAACGGAAAGAATAATAGCAACTAGAAGGTCGAGGCGAGGAGTATTTTAAGATGAGTTTCTTTAAAAAAACTTCATTACACAATTATCATATCAATGAAAGCGATCAACAACTTACTAATGATATTAAAAAAAATATACATACAATCCGAGAATATCTTTGTCAAACAGAAGACTTGATGGTTAAAAAAATGATGTTTAATAACAAGGGTTGCACTATTCTTTTTCTAGATTCGATGGTGAAAAAAGATATTCTTCAATCTTCTGTTATAGGTCCTATTTTGGAAATGAAATCAGGAGAAATTCAAAATGTAGTGAAGGCTACTGAATTGAAATGTTCTTCAAAAATTTCAGAAGTAGGGGCAAGTTTATTAGAAGGTTTCTGTACTATTTTATTAGAAAATGATGCGATTGCAAAGTCAGTAGCTCTAGGAGAAATTGCAGAGCGTTCTATAGAAGAACCAGTTAATGAACGGAGTATTATAAGTTCTCATGATGGGTTTGTCGAAAATTTAGGTACTAATATTCTACTTTTGAGAAGGAGAATAAAAAGCCCTCAATTAAAAGTAAAATTTTTCACTTTAGGAAAAATTACAAATACGAAAGTAAGTATGGTATTTATAGAAAATCTTGCAAATAAAAAAATTCTAGAAGAAGTTGAACGAAGAATTACTTCTATTGAAGTCGATCAACTACTTTCAATTGGCGAAGTAGAGGATTACATTGAAGACAATCCTTATACTCCTTTTCCTCAAATGTTGTCTACTGAAAGGCCTGATAGAGCTGCGTCGTACTTAACCGAAGGGAAAATCATATTACTTGTTGATGGTAGTCCTAGAATTTTAATTATGCCAATTACTTTTTTTGCGTTTTACCAATCGCCTGACGATTATAATAGTCGTTGGCTAGTAGGTTCTTTTTTCCGATTTATTCGCTTCTTTAGTTTTATCATTGCTATCAGTTTGCCGGCAATTTACATTGCCACCGTTTCTTTTCATTCTGAAGTACTTCCAATTGGAATTTTATATTCCATCAGGGTTTCATTAGAATACGTCCCCTTTCCTCCTTTAATAGAAGCTTTTACGATGCAAATCATTCTTGAGTTACTAAAAGAAGCTTCCATTCGTTTACCTACTCCGATTGCTCACACAATTGGTATTGTGGGGGGGCTTGTAATTGGTACAGCAGTAGTGGAAGCGAATTTAGTTTCTAATACGATGATTGTTGTAATTGGACTCACTGCCATAGCTTCATTCATATCACCAGTAAATGAAATGGGAACCAGTGCTAGGTTATTGGGGTTTCCTGTCATGATAGCCGCATCATTGTTCGGTTTTTTTGGAATTGTACTTGCATTAATGGTGCTTGTTATTCACCTATGTAAATTAGAATCCTTTGGTATGCCTTACTTTGCGCCATTCGCACCTTTTAACATAGTGGACATAAAAGATACATTCGTGAGACTCCCTTTTTGGAAGCTTAACACACGACCAACAGACTCCAAGCCCGTATACAAAAAACAACAATGGCATACAAGGGGATGGAAGAAGAAGTGATTACTGAAAAAATATCAATAACTAAGTTTCAGTTGTTTTTTGTATTAATTCAAAGTCAGATTGGTATTGGTCTTTTTTCTTTACCAAATGTTGTCCAAGAATCAGCAAAAGGGGACTCGTGGATATCGATCATTTTAGCAGGGATAGTTGTCCAATTCATGTTGGTTGTATATTGGTTATTATTAAAAAGATTTCCAAATGATACATTTACAAAAATAACCCAGAAAATCCTTGGACG
>NZ_JBFUJC010000370.1:0-5230 GCF_056401595.1 Paenisporosarcina sp. P4_E4_2
GAAATTGATTTGGCAGTCGGCATCGTGCTTCACAAAAAAGTTGGCGATGCGGTTAAAGAGGGCGAGTCCCTTGCAACAATCCACGCTAACACTCAAAATGTAGAAAAAGTTATGGAGATATTGTACAAATATATTGAGTTCTCAAAAGAACCAACCAAAGCACCAAAATTAATCGAAGAAATCATCACTCAATAATCTAAATCATCAAAGCGGTCTCTCCGGAGATCGCTTTTTTTATGGTATTTTTAAACTAACGTGTACTTTAATAGACGTACATCGAGCTTGGTTAAACAAGGATGGTTAATCTTTTTATAGAAAATAACAAGTTATTAGTACAAAAATCATTGTTATTACAAGGAGATGTATATGGAAATTTCATTGATTCGGCATGGAAGATCACTACTGACTGAAAATAATAAAATGACTTGTATGGAGTTTAAGAAATGGGTGGGAAAATATGACTTTAACGGCGTGTTTGAAGAGTCATTATACCCGTCGGAAACGCTTGAAAAAGTAACTACTGCAAAAATTGTTTTATCCAGCAATTTAAAAAGGTCAGTTGAATCAGCAAGGTTATTAAATACAAAAGTGAAAATAGTTTCTGATTGTTTATTTAGAGAAACAGAGTTACCTTCAATTCCAACTAAATTATTTAATGTAAGATTAAAGCCAAATATCTGGGCAGTGATTTTAAGATTACTGTGGTTTAGTGGATATTCTAACGAATGCGAGTCTTTCCGTCAGGCGAAAGACAGGGCAGGATTGGCTGTCCAACTGCTAATTGATTATGCACATGAGCATAAATCGATAGCTTTAGTAGGACATGGTTTTTTTAATATGTTAATTGCAAAGGAATTGCAGAAGAAGGGGTGGGAAGGAAAAAGWAAAGTAAGTGCAAGGCATTGGAATTGTACTACATATTCCTTGCTAGACTAACGGATCAAGTTAGTTCAATGATTTCACATAAAACTACTTTATAGATTAGACGATTCCATCATTGATTTATGAAATTAGACACGGGCAAACAGATTTAAACAAGGAAAAAAGAATGCAAGGAAGATGGGGATTACCATTAAATGAAAGCGGGATAGTACAAGCGGAAATATGAACAAATGAAAGTAAATTTGAAGCAAAGTTAATTTTCATGAAAAATGTGTGTATCACTTACAAAATGAATCGTGTTCTCTTACGTTAAGAATGAAGAGAACTATCTTCGACCGAATATCTACTTAAATAGAGCATCGATTCTTTAGTAAACCACAAAATGCAGAGCTCTAAGGTTGTAAGGGAGCTAAGTACGCACAAAAGCCGCAAGGTGATCTAACAAAAGAGGATGGGGTTGTGACACAGTCACAACCCCATCCTCTTTATTCTCTAAATCAGGGTGCAGCAAATGAGGCGTCCACAGCGAACTGAAAACCTTATGCTTCAGTTTTCATTTCGAAATCATGTCTCAGCACAGAAGTGTCTTTTAGCTCAAAACGTAAATGCCTACAAAAAAGTAAAACCTTTTTTCTTCTCTGATGTTTAAATGTATGAAAGATTTTCCATACTGTTAATGAATAGAATGTTGCAATTTCTGTCGAGAATTAAGAGGTTTAACCTTTATTTGTCAACGACAAGGAATTGGAGTAGCTCACCTCGAATAGTCACGGAAAGGAGGAGTTACTAGATGAAACATCAACTTTTATTTGTCGAAGATGGTATAGCTATTATTCGCTTAAAGGGCGAGCTTGACCATCATGCCACACAAACAATCCGTGACGAAATTTCACAATCTCTTTATAGAGGAACTCTTCGCGCCATCATATGGAACTTGCAAGACTTACATTTTATGGACAGTGCAGGTATTGGACTTATCTTAGGAAGAATGAGAGATTTTGTCCCTACTAATGGGCAAACAGTTATTTTACATCCTTCTGAAACGATGAAAAAAATCTTTCAATATTCTGGTCTCGGTTCCTATGTTTGGCCAACAACAGAAGAAGAAACAATCGCACAGTTAGGGGGTATTTTAAATGGACAATGAAATGACGCTATCGTTTATTGCCATTAGTGAAAATGAAGGTTTGGCACGTATGGTGATGACGAGCTTTATTGCATCTCTTGACCCAACCATTGATGAATTAGCTGAGTTTAAAACAATTGTTTCTGAAGCAGTGACGAACGCCATCATTCATGGATATGAAGAAGATGGGGAGGGCATCGTAACCATACGGGCCAAAAGAAATGGACAATCAATCACGATGACCATCAGCGATGAAGGCAGAGGCATTCCAAACCTCGAGCAAGCGATGGAACCTCTTTATACATCAAAACCGGAGAGAGAACGCTCCGGGATGGGCTTTACCATTATGGAAAGTTTCTCGGATCATTTGTCGGTATGGTCAGAGCAAAAAATGCGTGAATTGATCTTTTTGTCTCAACAGGGAGACAAAATTGCCAGACAAACCATGGTAGAAGGAAATACCCGTCTTGTCTGGTCCATCGTCCAACGATTCGCTTCACGGGGAGCGGATTTAGAGGATCTATTTCAAATCGGTTGTATAGGGTTAATGAAATCTGTCGACAAATTCGATTTATCGTACGAAGTTAAATTTTCCACTTATGCTGTTCCAATGATTATTGGGGAAATACAACGGTTCCTGCGAGATGACGGCATGGTTAAAGTAAGTCGTTCCATCCGGGAATTGAGTTTTAAAATTCGTCATGCAACCGATGAATTTATTCGGCTACATGAACGCCAACCCTCCTTGTCGGAACTTGCCACAACGCTTGATGTGACGATGGATGAAGTGGTTTTAGCTTCCGATGCATTAAGAGATCCAGCTTCTCTTCATGAACAATTATTTGAAAGTGAAGGGGACGCCTTAACTCTGATGGATCAATTAAGAGACGAACGTTCGGAGCGCTCGTTTGATCACATTCCATTGCGAGATATTTTATCGAAACTCGGAAAAAGGGAACAAATGATTATCTATTTACGCTACTACTTGGACTGTACGCAAAGTGATATTGCGGAAAGGCTCGGTATTTCACAAGTGCAAGTTTCCAGGTTGGAAAAGAAAATACTTAAGCAACTGAAAAGTTGGATGATGCCTAAACAGGCGACATTAAAGGATGGATCTCAATAGATAAGTCACTTTTTGCCAATATCCAGGATGCTGAATCCTTTGTGTATTCCAAGTTTGGAAAGGGAGAAAGCTTCGATGTTGGTGTCAAAAACGCACACGTTTGGTCAATACCATCATTATTTGTCTATATGAATGGGTTGATTGATTCTACGACACTTACACAAATTTTGACGTTAACACAGAGCACGACATCTCAAGTGAAACATAAATTAGAGATTCATGAAATTGAAGCAATGAATAGTTATTTTCCATATCATTCAGTCACAATCTATGACTCTAAAGATGCCTGGCTGTCCGCAATTTTAAGTGGACAGCTTGGTATTGTGACATCTGGTGGTTATGTTTTCACAATCGATGTTCGTTCATATCCAGGAAGACAACCCGATGAGCCTGATAATGAAAAAGTCATTCGCGGATCTCGTGATGGCTTCACGGAAAATATTTTACAAAATACGGCATTAATTCGAAGAAGAATCCGGGATGTCTCGCTTCGCTTCGAATTAACAAAGCTTTCCACTCGTGGTCAAACGGATACGGTAATCGCTTTTATTAAAGGTGTAGCGAATGAACAGCATATCGATTATATCCGCAAACGCATGAAAAAAATCCATCACGATGGGTTGACAATGACAGACAAGTCGCTAGAAGAATGGATATTCAAGCAAAAGTTCCATCCTGTCCCATTTGTTCGCTATACAGAACGTGCTGATACATGTGCAGCTCATTTATTGGAAGGTCATATTGCGATTATCGTGGACACCTCTCCTTCCGTAATTTTAGTTCCTACAACGATTTTTCATCATTTGCAACATGCAGAAGAATATCGACAAGCTCCTTTGATAGGAACGTTTGTCCGCATACTTCGCTTCTCGGGATTTTTCCTGAGTTTAACACTTTTACCTTTCTGGTATTTATTAGTGGTGGAACCAGATCGAGTCCCTGAGTTTCTTTCCTACATTGGTCCAAAAGAGAATGGAGAGGTCCCGCTTTTTCTTCAAATCGTGATCGCTGATTTAGGTCTTGAATTTTTGAGGCTAGCAGCCATTCATACCCCTACACCTCTTTCCACGGCAATGGGCTTAGTAGCGGCCATTATTATTGGTCAAATTGCAATCGATGTCGGACTTTTCATTCCTGAAGTAGTGTTATATACAGCGGTATCAGCCATTTTAACATTTGCATTACCTTCTTATGAATTGAGTGTTGCCGCCAAGTTATTCCGAAATGTGATGCTTATTGCTACTGTCATATTTGGGTCCAATGGCTTTTTCATTGGAATCCTATTCGTTTTCATGTACCTGGTATCAATTAAGCCGATGGGAGTCCCTTATTTGTGGCCGCTCGTTCCATTTTTCCCTAAAGCATTGGCACGCATTCTGGTTCGCTTTCCTACATCAAATGGCGCACTCAGACCATTCATTGTTCACTCGCCTAAGCGCAAACGTTCTTAATCCACTCATTGCATCGGAGTCTTTCCCTATGGTAAAGTTCTTATATTGAAAAACCACTTACCACTGGGAGAGATGAAGATGCATTTATTTGGAACACAGTCCGTGGATGAACATGGTCACTTAACAATTGGTGGAACTTCTGCAATGACATTAGCAAAAAACTATGGAACACCATTATTTGTTTACGATACAGCATTAATAAAAGAACGGGCACGTGCTTTTATTCACACATTTGAACGTGAGAAAGTTGAAGCTCAAGTAGCTTATGCGAGTAAGGCTTTCTCAAGTATTGCAATGTATCAGCTAGCAGCTGAAGAAGGACTGTCTTTGGACGTTGTGTCTGGAGGCGAATTGTATACAGCCATTCATGCCGGTTTTCCAGTGGAACGAATTCATTTTCATGGCAATAATAAGAGTGATGATGAATTAGTCTTTGCATTGAACTCGGGTATTGGATGTATTGTGGTTGATAATTTTTATGAAATAGAACAGTTAAAGAGATTAACAGAAATCCTTAAAAAACAAGTAAATATTTTATTACGTGTGACACCAGGTATTGAAGCGCATACGCATGACTATATCACGACAGGACAAGCTGATTCGAAATTTGGATTTGATCTGAATAATGGCCAGGCAGATGAAGCG
>NZ_JBFUJC010000371.1:0-2949 GCF_056401595.1 Paenisporosarcina sp. P4_E4_2
GCGTAGGGAAGGCATAAGTGATTTAGAAAAGGTACTGATGTAAATGACACGTTCTCGCTGATCCATTCCCTGAAGAGATGGGATTGGTTTACCAACGTAGCGAAATTCACTGTCATAGTCATCTTCGATAATATAGCGCCCTTCTTTGGCAGAAGCCCAGTTAAGTAATTGAACCCGTCTGGAAGCGGAGAGAATCGCCCCGGTAGGGAATTGGTGGGAAGGCGTCACATAGGCAACGTTTGCAGATTTCTTATCCAATTCTGCTACTTGCATACCATCTTCATCGACAGGAACGGCCAAAGTTTTCCGATCGTTATTGTCAAAAATATGGTGGGTCATCGGATAGCCCGGGTTTTCAATGGCGAAGACGGATTGTTTCCCGAGTAAACGGATCAAAAGTGGCATCAGCTGTTCGGTTCCTGAACCTATCACTACTTGTTGTGCTGTACAACGAACACCACGAGAGGAGTATAAATAACTCGCAATTTCCTGTCTTAACTCCACATCCCCTTGAGGGTGACCGAGTAGCAATAAATCCCGAGACGTTTCATCTAACACTTCTTTTGCATACTTTCGCCATTGATTGAAGGGGAAAGCAGAAGTGTCAATACGACCCGAGTTAAAATCAATACTGTAGACGTGTTTCAACGATTCCGATTGCTCATGTTCCATACGTGTTTCATCTACATAAGCAAGCTCTTCCACTTGTTCTACGTAATATCCACTCCGCGCAACAGCTTTAATAAAACCTTCAGCAACCAGCTGTCCATAGGCGAGTTCAATTGTTGTTTGACTGATAGCTAGAAACTCCGACAGTTGTCTTTTAGAAGGTAACTTAGTGCCGACCTCTATGTCACCCCGAATGATTGCTTCCTTCATTTCACGATAAAGCTGCTCGTATAGAGGTGTTGGTGAGGATTTATCTACTTGATTGAGCCAAATATCCATCATTCGCTCCTAACTGACCTTATTAAACAGTTCGAAACTGACACTTTTTAAATGGTCATACTTCATTATACTAATAATATTAGATGAAATGGAGGCTATATACAATGACTCAACATTTAACAGGTACGGATCGTGTAAAACGTGGTATGGCAGAAATGCAAAAAGGTGGCGTCATCATGGACGTTATCAACGCAGAACAAGCTCGTATTGCTGAAGCGGCAGGAGCGGTAGCAGTAATGGCATTGGAACGAGTACCTTCTGATATTCGTGCAGCAGGTGGCGTAGCACGAATGGCTGATCCGCGTATTACGGAAGAAGTACTGAATGCAGTAACAATTCCAGTTATGGCAAAAGCACGTATTGGTCATATTTCTGAAGCCCGCATGTTAGAAGCAATGGGTGTAGATTATATTGATGAATCGGAAGTATTAACACCAGCAGATGAAGAGTTCCATTTAATTAAGAGTAATTTCACCGTTCCTTTTGTATGTGGGAACAAAGATTTAGGAGAAGCAGCTCGAAGAATTGGTGAAGGTGCTTCCATGCTTCGCACAAAAGGGGAACCTGGTACGGGTAATATTGTAGAAGCAGTGCGTCATTTGCGTAAATTAAATGCTCAGGTACGTAAAATCATTCACATGAATGAAGACGAATTAATGACGGAAGCAAAAATTCTAGGTGCTCCTTACCATGTGTTACTTGAAATCAAACACTTGGGCAGATTACCGGTTGTAAACTTTGCAGCAGGTGGCGTAGCTACTCCTGCAGATGCAGCATTGATGATGGAACTTGGAGCAGACGGAGTTTTCGTAGGATCAGGTATCTTCAAATCAGATAACCCTGAAAGATTTGCACGTGCAATCGTTGAAGCGACGACGCACTACCAAGACTACAAATTACTTGTTGAGATTTCAAAAGACCTTGGAGTGCCGATGAAAGGTATTGAAATGTCTCGTTTAGAAGCGAAAGATCGAATGCAGGATCGAGTACTGTAATATGGTGAAAATCGGWGTATTGGCTCTACAAGGAGCTGTTCGAGAACATATTCAATCGATAGAAGCGAGCGGAGCACAAGCGGTCGTTGTCAAACGTGTGGAAGACTTGTCTGGGATTGATGGATTAATTCTACCGGGCGGAGAAAGCACAGCGATGCGTCGTCTGATTGATTTATACGGCATGATGGAACCATTACGCGAATTTGCAAAAGCGGGACATCCGATGTTTGGGACATGTGCAGGGCTTATCCTCCTGGCCGGTTCACTTGTAGGATATGAGCAACCGCATATAGGAGTAATGGATGTGACAGTAGAACGTAATTCATTTGGTCGACAAGTCGATAGTTTCGAAGTGAGCCTTGTAATAAAAGGTGTAGCGGATGATTTTCCTGCTGTGTTCATAAGGGCGCCGCATATTAATGAAGTTGGACCTAAGACAGAAGTCTTATGTGAACATAACGGTCGTATTGTGATGGCTCAACAAGGACAATTTTTAGGATGCTCTTTTCATCCTGAACTGACGGATGATCATCGTGTAACTGCTTATTTTGTCCAATTAGTAGAAAATTTTATAAAGCAAAAAGTTTAAGAATAAGCCTGCCATTGTGCAGGCTTATTTTTTTTTGAAGTTCTAAATGGGATTATTAAATTGTAATCATCTAATTGAATTTAGAAAAATATGTAAATACAAATTAAAAATGGATATTAATTAGATAATCTTTCTATCTATTGATATAGGTTTCTTAAACCAAATGATTCTAAAGATTGGTTCAAGAAAAATTATCCATTTTTTCAACAGGATAATAAACCTGTATTTAATCAATAAAAAACAGTGATAGTTACCTATTTATTCAGAATAGTAGAAAAGATACAATACGAATTACCCGGAATTATTTCGGAATTTTCAGAAACTGAGGAGTGAAGTTGAGTGAAGAAGAAAAAAGTCGTGAGTCTGAGTTTAGCAGCAACAGTTGCATTATCTGCAGCTATTGCCCCAGTACAGGCA
>NZ_JBFUJC010000372.1:0-2945 GCF_056401595.1 Paenisporosarcina sp. P4_E4_2
GACTTAAAGCTCTCTATAGCATCTTCTAGTGAGGTCGATTTTACAACACGACTTGCACTTATTAACTCTTTCCAATATATATCCATTTCAGTGGAATCGCAGATCGATTCATGACCAAGTAGAAACATTTCAGCATTATATTTTTGTATGTCGTTAATCATTGGCAATAACAATGATTGCTTGTAATGAAATAAAGAATTTGTGGTTGTACCATATGCACAATCACCTAAAAAAACAACTTTTTCATCTGGAATATAAATGATTGTAGAGTCATCTGAATGAGTACTTTTGATTTTTTCAAGTATGCAAATTTTATTACCCAAATCAATAGTTAGTGTTTTTTCAAAGATTACATCTGGAGAGTTTAACTTAAAACTATCCCTGTTTGGCATATCAGTTTGTACAATCTTCATACACATAGCACTCATTTGATTAGTATTCACATACCTCTGGAGTGAACTATCGTCATAGGATAAACTTTGCCATTCTTTTATCATTTCGTTCGTTTGACTATTAACTATAACAGTTGCATCAAATTCATTCATTCCTAGAAAATGATCCCAATGTGCATGGGTAATAACAACATATTTAACTGGTGGTACATTTAGCTTCTCGATTTCTAGTAAAAAGTCCTTAGCATGCTGAGGAGAATTACCAGAATCTATTATTAGACTATATCGGTCACCACATACCAGTCCTAATGTCGGTCGTTCATTATCATCTTGATTAGATAAATAAGAAATAGTATCACTGAATTTATTTAACATGTTATTTCTCCTCTTTTCTAGATATTAATTCTACGAAAGAGAAAACCTACATGTTTATTCTAAAGTAAATAAAATAAATTAAGATTTTCTCATTTTATTTCTTTACCATTGGACTTGTCCCTCCTTTTTTCAATATGGAATTAGTTCTCCTGTTCTCTATTCATATGGTTGCGAATTAGACGGATTTGACCTCGATGATTTAGCTCATCTTCAAATACATGAAACCATCGGAAATAGTTGTTAGCTACATGATCAGGACCAAAGGGTGAAACTTCATCCAACCAGATGTCCTCTATTTGCTTAAATAAATCTAGCGTGCGTTCTCTTACTTTACTTAACTGTTCAAGATAGAATTCAATTTCTTTATCCTTGATTTCTTTATGTGCCTTTTCACCAAGTTTTAATCCTACATTAAGCCTTTGAAGTTCTTCTTTAGTAGAATCACGGTCTTCAAATGTCGAAATTTGATAGACTTCTTCAACACATGCCATATGATACAAAAGACAACCAATTGAATTTCCCTTGCCATTTATACGATAATCCAGTTCTTCTACTGATAAACCATCTACTGCATTTAATGTGGTCGTACGTGTATAATCCATCATGGATAATAATCTTCCAATCATTTGAGTATAGCCTAATTTATTTTCAACAATAAATCTCCTATTTTCTAATGTCTTCATTTTTATCACCCTTTGTGTCAATTTTATTCAATTAAACTATTATATCTATTAATTCCAATTATTTCAAATTTTTTAATAGCAGAGACCAATGATGAAAATTGAGTGGCGATAATTTCGGATGCGTTACTTAAATGAAATTTACTGATACTGCCGTTTACATGGCAGCTTTTTCTTATTGAGTAATAAAGTCGAAGACTTCCTAATCCGGGTGTTATGTCTACTAGGAGTGCATGCAGCACACTCGTTCAGCGATAGAATAGATATGTTAATGGTCGCATTTCTTCTTCAACTAACGGGTGCTTTACTTCAATAAGGAGTGGAGCTTTTTTTCTTATTGAACTAACGGAGCAGTTTAGTGAAATTACACTGTTATTTTAAACAAGGATTTATATCCTTGTTTTTATTTTTGAAAAAATGAGCCAAATGTTAAATTAATTTGTCTAATGGGTGTAAGACATTGTAGGGAGGGTGAATAACAATCATTAGTTTAATAAAAAAAGCACAAAAAGGTGATGATAAAGCCTTTTTAATACTTTTCCAAAAACATGAAGAAGATATTTATCGAATGGCTTATGTATATGTTAAAAATGAAAGTGATGCTTTAGATGTGGTTCAAGAGGTAGCATATCGTTCATTTAAAAAGATAGATACATTAAAGAACCCAGAGTATTTCAAGACTTGGTTAATAAAGATTACTATCTCTTGTTCAATTGATTTAGTTAAAAAAAATAAAAAGGTGGTCCAACTTAAACCAGAGTATGAAGAGTTTCTTGGCTCGGAGGATGAAGATGTTTCTCTTTCGATTACACTTCAAGAATTATTAGAACAGTTAAATGAAGATGAAAAAAGTATAGTCATTTTAAGATTCTATGAAGGTTATTCATTTAAAGAAATATCGGAGATGTTAAATATCCCGTTAGGTACGGCGAAATCTGTGTTGTACCGTTCATTAGGTAAACTTCGTAAAAAATTTAAGGAGGCTGATATTAGTGAGTAATATAAAGCAAGAATTAGAAAGAATCCAGATTCCAAAAGAATTACACGAAAGGTCAAAACTTGGTGTGAAAAAAGCAAAATCAGAACAACCAAAAAGAAAATTAAAAACACTATGGGTTGCAGCAGTCATGATTTCTGTTTTAGGAATCGGTTCATTAGCTTCTCCATCCGTTCAAGCGACAATTGAGAATCTATTTAGTTTTAATCAAGTAGAGGAAATGTCACAAACAGATATTGGTTGGACATGGGGAGGAATAGCAGGCAATGATGCTACTATTTATAGCTCTGTCGATGAAATTGAAAAAAAATATAGTATGGATATCCCATTTCCAGAACAATTACACGTTGCCGAAGAAAATTCATCAGTAAAGGAATATACAGTGAATACAAGTAAAGACAAATTTGTTTCATATAATTATCATCTTCGAACAGAAGACAGAATGTATAGAATAACAGCAACAAACGTTTCAAAAGAAAAACCAGAGTTTACTGCTAATAC
>NZ_JBFUJC010000373.1:0-2903 GCF_056401595.1 Paenisporosarcina sp. P4_E4_2
AGCCAGCTAAGCGCAAACATGCCCTTAAGCCCTTTAAAATTATTTTTAGTCTTCCGCAAGCCGGAGCGATTCTTTAGCAGGGATCGCTTTCTTTATTGAGTTAAACAATGAACGGTAGCGGCTGCTCTTTTTCTTTTGAACTTATAAGAATGCAGAAGTTGATTAATTTTCTCCCGAAAGAGAAGTTGGCTTAGCAGAATCAAGCATTGCCAGCGAAGTAGCACAATAAGAAAAAATCGTCCGATTGAACGGACGATTTTTTTATTTAACATTATGTCAGTTGGATTATATACAAATGTTAAGCCAGTTGCCTTTAAAGGGCAGCTTTCTTTATGGATTAATGTCGAATACTTCCCAATCAGGATGTTATGTCAACACGTTGTGCATACACCATACAAGCCAGTTCATTTTTTTACTACCTGCAGGAAGTATTTTTATGTTTGTAGAATTCTCAAGGGAAAATGCATATGTTATTCTATAGTTGCATTAAGGAAACTTTTTTTCTTTAAGGAAATAAGCTCGAATTTTCTTGCATATTTTTATATAGGAGGTATTTTATGTTTGTAGGATTCTTAAGAGAACATGCATTTGCTTCTAATTCATTACCTGTATTGTTTTGGGCGACTTCTTTTTATGTTTGTAAAATTCTTAAGAGAAAATGCTTATGCTTCCCCAACATGGAAGACTAATGGTTTTTGACCAAAAATGATCACTTCCTGATCCTGATGTTATGTCAACACGTTGTGCATGCTGCACACTCGTTCAGCGATAGAATAGATATGTTACTGAACGCATTTCTTCTTCAAYTAACTGAAAATCATCTTTCTTATTGTACTAACGGGGCAGGTTAGTTCAATAAGAAGTTGCAGTTTTGTTAGTAAAGAAAAAGAGGAGGAGAGGATGAAAATGGAACAAGTGAAAAAGTTTTTWCGCTCTCTCATCTATAAAAATTACGATGAATTTGCGAAAGTTTTGGGCTACAAAGATTGGAAAGTTGCTGAAGAAAACACGTTTTATGTTTGGCGTCTAGGAGAAGACGCAGGTTGGTATGCGACAGAACTCCCTAATAAAAAGTGGGCAGTTTGGAATGATGAAGGACAACCACCATATTCTATCAAAGTCTTTTTAACGTGGTCCGAATCAATTGAACAACTTCGAAAGTTATTTGAGGAAAAAGGATTACCAGAGGATTACTGGCTACCTGAAGGATTTGATGAGAATGAAAATATATTTATGAAGGAACCAGACAGAGACAAAAAGATGTAAATATAATGAGAATAACGTTATTCAACTAACGGGGCAGGTTAGTTCGATAAGAAAAGCGATAAAAATAGGTATAAGAGATATTGTTAATTTTAATTACGTTCCAGAGGGGGTTTCAAATGAATTCGATCAAAGAAAAATTAGACCTATTACATAATATGATAAAAGAAGTGAATGGGATAGTAGACTTTGATTGGTGTGTAAAATTGTTTTACCCTTATTATGAACACTTTAACGACGATAATTTGAGATATAGGGGGGGTTCCCTTATTGCTTTTTTGGGTCTTTTGATAGAGTGGGAAGACCGAAGTGGATTTCCATTCTATATAGGTATAGAAGGATACAACCGTCACTATTTTGATAAGTACCTCAAAGAGTTTCTAAAACATACTTCCAACATTAAAAAGCAATATCCAAACATTTATTTTGTTATTATTCAAACGCTAAATCATTTAGATAAAAGAGAGGATCTTGAAGGTAAATTTCCTAATATTCCAAGTGACCTATTTAGTACCATTAGAAAAGAATTATTGCAGATTGATGTTCAAAGAATAAACACTGAGATTTATCGAAATGCCTTTAGAGAAGCTGGTATGTCTTATTAAACTAACGGGGCAGGTTAGTTAAATTAGGATTAGGACTTTGCAATATAATGATATATATAAACTACGAAAGTGAGTGCGATTTATTATGAAATTCGTTTTTGACTTAGACGGAACAATTTGTTTTAAGGGGCAGCCAATATCCAAGAAGATTCTTCTTTCACTATCGAATTTAACTCAAGAGGGTCACGAAGTTATTTTTGCATCTGCGAGACCTATAAGGGATATGTTACCCGTGATAGATGAAGCTTTTCATCATTATACAATGATTGGAGGTAATGGCTCTCTTATCTCAAAAGAAGGAAAAGTAGTACTATCTACTGCATTCTCACCTAATGAAATTAACGAAGTAAAAAATCTTATTGAGCAACATAATGCCACTTTCTTAATAGATGGTGAATGGGACTATGCTTATACTGGTCCTGATACACACCCTATATTACAAAACTTAGACCCAGCTAGGTTAGCGAAATCGGTTAGTTTAGAGTCTCTTGATTCAATAGTCAAAGTGCTGTTGCTAACTGCAAATAATATGGAAGAATTAGCAGAAAAACTTTCAAGCCTTGACGTATACGTCAATAAGCATAGTAACGAGAATGTCCTTGATATTAGTCCAAGTGGGATAAATAAATGGAGTGCTTTGAAGGCGTTAGGAATTAAAGAAAAAACATATATTGCATTTGGAAACGATGCAAATGATATATCAATGTTTGAAAATGCATTACATACAGTTATGATTGGCAATCACGAACGATTATCTCCTCTTGCAAAAGAGACCATTCCACTAGATGAAGATTACGAACAGGAAATAGTGAATAAATTACATTCACTATCAATGGAGTATAGTCGAATACAAATTTAAGTAATGTCTATTCTTCTTCAACTAACGGGTGCTTTAGTTGAAGATTCGATTTCTGAAATAATCAATCTTTTTTATAAAAATGAATAGCAATAAACAGGTGAAACCTCGTATTTTCAAAATACGAGGTTTGTTTTTTACCTAGAAATTGATTATGCTCGCTAAATTTTAATTAAAAT
>NZ_JBFUJC010000374.1:0-2888 GCF_056401595.1 Paenisporosarcina sp. P4_E4_2
TGACGAATGGCACCAAGAGTTCACTGTGGAGTTCACTTCAAAAGATGAACTTAGCGGTACAGACTCAACGTACTATTCAGTAWATGGTTCTGAATTTGCAGAAGGAAATAGCCTACTTGTAAATGAAGAGGGAATCAACGTAATCACGTTCTATAGCGTTGATAACGCTGGTAATAAAGAAGAAGTAAAAACAGCTGAAGTCAAAATCGACAAGTCAGCACCAGTAACTTCTTCCAATTCAACAACTGAATGGCAACAAGAGTCTACTCTAGAATTTACTGCTAAAGATGACCTAAGCGATGAAGCAACAACATTCTATTCAGTAAATGGTTCTGATTTCACAAAAGGCAATAATGTTGCTGTAAAAGAAGAAGGAATCAACGTAATTACGTTTTATAGCGTCGATAGCGCTGGTAATAAAGAAGAAGTGAAAACAGCTGAAGTCAAAATCGACAAATCAGCACCAGCAACAATTTCTAATTCAAMTGACGAATGGCACCAAGAGTTCACTGTGGAGTTCACTTCAAAAGATGAACTTAGCGGTACAGACTCAACGTACTATTCAGTAAATGGTTCTGAATTTGCAGAAGGAAATAGCCTTCTTGTAAATGAAGAGGGGATCAACGTAATCACGTTCTATAGCGTTGATAACGCTGGTAATAAAGAAGAAGTAAAAACAACTGAAGTCAAAATCGACAAATCAGCACCAGCAACAACTTCTAATGCAACTAACGAATGGCACCAAGAGTTCACTCTAGAATTTACTGCTAAAGATGTACTAAGCGGTGAAGCAACAACATTCTATTCAGTAAATGGTTCTGATTTCACAAAAGGCAATAGCGTTGCTGTAAAAGAAGAAGGAATCAACGTAATTACGTTTTATAGCGTCGATAACGCTGGTAATAAAGAAGAAGTAAAAACAGCTGAAGTCAAAATTGACAAGTCAGCACCAGTAACAACTTCAAATGCTAGCAATCTTTGGGTAAAAGAAAGCTTTGTAGTGGAATTGACTGCAGCGGATAGTCGAAGTGGTTTATCATCAACATATTACTCTATCAATGGTTCTGAATACGTTGAAGGAAAAAGCTTCACGGTAAATAAAGAAGGAATTAATGTAATTACGTTCTACAGCGTAGACAAAGCAGGTAACAAAGAAGAAGTGCAAACAATCGAAGTGAAGATTGACAAAACGGCCCCAACTGTAACGTGGGAGCTTAAGGAAATCTATACTCTTGGTACAAAACTTCCATTGGCCTATACAGCTAAAGATGCTGAATCAGGAATCAAAACGGAAAGCTTGACGGTTAATGGTGAAGCATATAAAAACGGTGATATCATCGACTTTACTAATCCGGGCAAATATACCGTAAAAGTAACTGTAACTGACCATGTTGGACTGACGACAACTCTTGAAAAGACAATCGTAGTCTACATTCATGTAAGCACCATCAAAGTTAATCCTGGTGTTATCAAGGATAACGGCGGAGTTTTCACAGTTGACGTATCATTGCCAAGAGGATTTGACACGAAGAATTTCATTTTAGAAACAGTAACGATCAATGGCGTTTCAGCCCTTACCGGTAAAAATGGCTATGAAAAACAAGCCGAAAAAGGCCAATTCAAATTCAATCGGGATGATTTTGACTGGGATAATGGCAAGCAGACACTTCAGTTCAGTGGAATGGTTGGTGATTACCTAGTACTTGGATCTACTGAAGTGGAAGTAAAAGGGTCAAAAAAATAAGGCTCGAATAACGGCCATCACCATGGGTTCAAATCCTGGGAATGGTTAGCTTCTTTAGTAAAAAGAGTAATCGGACAATACTAATATAGAAGAAGACTGTGACTTATCTCCCGTCACAGTCCTTCTTTTTGGCTCTTTTTTTCTATAAAGTACCAACTAACGGGATTATACGACTATTCTTTTAATTATTGTTTCTATGTAAAATGATTGGTATGAATACATAAAGAAGGATGCGAAATCTATCAATGACCAGCCCGATCTCTTCCAATTGGTTTTATTACATGACAATGGCTTCTATGGCACAAGCAATGCCTTCGATAAATCAATCAGGCAGTGCAACCAATTTACTCGGTAATGTAGGAAATGAAAATTCTCTGTTCCTTATGGTATTAAATGCAGCGATGCAAGGGAGCGAATCGAACAATACAACCACTCTGCCTTTTGCTCAAAATCAGTTGATTCCACAAATAAACAGTCCATTTTCTCTTCCAGTAAACGTGCAGGCAGTAGATAAAATAGATGTCCCTACAAGTCCAAATGATACAAGTGACTTCCATTTTAAACCCGTGCAATTCTTGAAACTTGATAGTAGCTTGGAAGGAAAATTGAACGGATCAGCCTCGCACTTTATCAATGCAGGGAAAAAGTATGATATAGATCCGAGTCTCCTTTCTGCGATTGCCATCCATGAAACGGGGAATGGTTCTTCAAGAGCAGTCAAAGAGAAGAATAATGTCGCTGGAATGATGGGTAAGAATGGCTTGAGAAGCTACGCATCTATAGAAGATAGCATTTTCGATATGGCTCGTAATTTACGTAAAAATTATTTGAACCAAGGAAAATCCACGATTGCCGAGATTGGAGCGAAATATGCCCCAATTGGTGTTGCAAATGATCCAACTGGTCTAAACAATCATTGGACAACAGGGGTCAGCCGTCATTTTGATAATCTATCATAGAAAAGACTGATTCTAATCGAATCGGTCTTGTTTTTTTGAACAAATATATTTGTAAATAACACTAAAAATTTCGCTGTTTATGCCGATATACATAAAATAAAGGTTGATTTGCAGTGAAGTAGATTTGTTTTCTTTCTCAACCGACAATGACGATACAAGGGGATAGCCACTGATGGAAGTTAAAC
>NZ_JBFUJC010000375.1:0-2879 GCF_056401595.1 Paenisporosarcina sp. P4_E4_2
CTCTGATAGCAGTGTTGTGAGAGACGGTTGGTATATCGATGATGTTGCTTTAACCGATATTGCCCAAACTGAGAACGTTTCAAAAAATAATAAAGGCAACATTGGACTAGACTTTATCAAAGTTGATGATAAAGAAGCAATGAAAGAAGCGATTGATCCAACAAAAATCAGACCTTCAATGCCTGTAAAAGAAGAATTGCCAAAATCAGAGGCACCAATTCATCCGACTTTATTGCCTATTGGTGCACAAGTCAGTGTGCTTGAATCAGGACGTTCAGTATATACAAATCCTGCAGATGGCACATATTCAATGACGCATGTTCCTGGTACATTCACAATGAAAGCGGAAGCTTATGGATACCACACAAATCAACAGACGGTGACAATCGAAGCTGACGCAACAGCACAAGCGGATTTCACTTTGGATGAAATTGCACAAAACACGGTAAGCGGAACAATTACTGACGAATCGACAGGAGAAGGAATCGAAGGCGCAACACTTCTACTGGTTGAAGATGCCAATATCACTCCTGTTAAAACAGATGCATCAGGAAACTACAGCATCAAAGCTTACGAAGGAAATTATACACTTAAGGTAATTGCACGTGGCTACCATAGTAAAGAAGCATCCGTTACAATCGGTGCAAACGCACTTGAATTAAGTCTTGCACTTGATCCGTTCTACACATATCCAGGTGGTGAAATTGGTTATGATGATGGAACAGCTGAAAATGCACACGCATTCAATGCAGCGGGTAATGCTTGGGCAGTGAAAATGTCTCTTCCTGAAGGGAAAGAAAATGGCATTGTTACTGATGGCGTATTCCGTTTCTGGGACACTGAGTGGCCAGTACCAGGTGGAACAGCATTTGCAGTGGAAGTTTGGGATGCTACTGGTCCTGATGGAACACCAGGTAAAAAACTCACAGAATCAATTAATGCAACAGCATTACGCAACGGTCAATGGACGGTAGTAGACTTATCTGAACATAACATCGTTGTAAATGGTGACTTCTACATGGTTTACAGACAAACAGTTGCGAATCCAAACACACCAGGACTTGCTGCTGATGAAGATGGAACAAACGCGGAAAGAAGTTACCAATCTGTTTCAGGTACATGGACAGCTTCCCCTGCAGAGGAAGGAAACTATATGATCCGTGCTCGTGTAAGTTATGAAGTAAGTGCACCTGTCATTACTTCGCCAACTTCTGATTTAGCAACGAATAAGTCAGCTATTACTATTGAAGGCAGTGCATCACCTACAACAACAATTCAACTTAAAAATAATGGTGGAGTTGCAGGTTCTGTAGTAGTAGGAAATGATGGTAAATTTGCCATTCAAACCGAATTGACAGAAGGATTGAATGTATTTACAGCGACTTCATCTCTTGATGGTAAAGTAACGGGCGAATCTGCTCCGGTATCTGTTATCTTGGACACAGTGAAACCAAATCTAACAATCGACAGCCCGAAAAACGGAGATAAAACAAATCGGGAATCGGTTACAGTAGAAGGTAGTGTCGCAGATGCCAACCTTGATTGGGTGAAAGTAAACGGTCAAATTGCAGCAGTCGTAAACGGAAAATATTCAAAACGTATACTTTTGGATACTGGTGCAAATGAAATTACTGTTGTAGCAAGAGATAAAGCAAACAACAGCATGTCGAAAACAGTGACAGTACATGCAAAATATGTTTCACCTGTCATTACAAACTTAAAACCAGACCAAGATCTCAATCTTAAAACTGGCAAGACTGTCAAAATCGAATTTGATAGTGAACCTGGATTAAGATCAACTTTTGTAATCCATATGCCACTAACAAATATGGGCGGACAACTTCAAAACGCTACAGAATTGCCAATGACAGAGCAAGCGAACGGCCATTATGTTGGCTATTATACAGTTCCAAAAGGTACAGTAGCTAATGGTGCGGTAATCGAAGTAAAAGCAGTCGATAGCTTCAATAACGAAACACGCCAGACGGCAAAAGGTAAACTGTATCTGAACGTTAAAGGTAACAGTAATAAATAGAGTTCTATGAGAAAGATACCAAAGAGAAGATTACCTTCTCTTTGGTATTTTTTTGCCTTAATTGATTTTGGGTATCAATTTTGAATTAAATGCACACCAAGAATAACACGATAAGTCATCACGTCTTGATCATCCTACCTATTAATTAGTCATGTTTGTTAATATGAAAAAAAAAGTTATCAATAATTTTCAACATTTTTATCCATACTATCTGTTGAGGTGAATCAATTGTATAAACTTTTGTCGCACAACGATTTAGATGGAGTTGGGTGTGGGATTCTCGCGAAACTTGCTTTTGGCAAGCAGGTGAATGTCAGATATAATTCGGTATCAAGTCTRGATCGAGAAGTAGGTTGGTTTTTGGAGAATGATGACAAAAACACGCTATTATTCATAACTGACCTTTCTGTAAATAAAGAGAATGAACAAAAGCTGAATGATTTTTATCAAACTACTGGAAATGTCCAACTTATCGATCATCATAAAACATCGCTTCACTTCAATGAATATGAGTGGGGACATGTTCTGGTTGAAGATGAACAAGGAAAATTAACTTCTGCAACTTCTTTATTTCATCATTACCTTGTGTCTCAACAATTATTGGAGAACAGGGAAGCCATTTCAGAGTTTGTTGAGCTTGTCAGACAGTATGATACATGGGAATGGGAGAAAAATGAAAACTTTGAAGCGCAACGATTGAATGCGCTCTTTTATTTAATTTCAATAGAAGAATTCGAAGAAAAAATGATTGAACGGCTTAGAATTATCGATCATTTCGATTTTGACGATTTTGAAAAGAAACTACTGGACATGGAAGAAAATAAGATCGAACGCTATATAAGAC
>NZ_JBFUJC010000376.1:0-2877 GCF_056401595.1 Paenisporosarcina sp. P4_E4_2
GACTTTCAACGGGCTTACTGAAATCGAATCCATTCCAAGTTAATGGTGCGATATTTTCAAACTGAACGTCTTTCCCAAAACTTCCATTCGTCAATAGAATCCCTTCGATTAAATGAGAAGCTACTTGAGGATCCATTAGTTCTAAGTTCAATTCCTCTGTAAACCGGATACGATTTATCCCTTGTTCATTGCTCACTTCAAAATTGATGCCTTCGGGAATTACACTCTGTAGATAATCACTCTGAGATGTTTTCATTTCATTCATCGCTTCTTGAATGTCCGAATGAGTTTCGTTCATGTTCGGTACCAAAAATTGATTTCCATGTTCATTTCTATACAGATAGAAACTCGTAAACGTGTTCCCACTTGTCAATGCTCGCGGTTTCATAGGACCAACTTGATCAAATTCAGCTTGACTTCCATCTTCATTTTGAAAAACAACTTGGTTGTAGCCATAAAACGTTTCTTGAATTGATTCGGTATACGCATTTATGGTTGCACTCGACAAATCGTAATCATGTGTAGATGGTAACTTGTGAATCAATTGATTCTGTTGTTCTTTAAATTCACCTTCGAATGGATGGAATTCAGCAAATCCAAGTGCGGATTCAACTAATTCACCAGCATATTGATTATACAAATCCAAACTCGTTGGCTCTGCATTTCCTAAATCATTCGCAATGGTCCGGCTCGGAATAAGTACCGTTAAGGGTACAACGATTCCATCATTCGACAACATGCCAATGTGAAAGACTGTGTGTTCTTTTGCATCTACTGGGTAGACAGATGTGAGAACGGCACCTTGACGAGCAAATGTAGGAGACGTTTCCTCATCACTGGTTATGCCCGCACTATCGTTTGCAGATTCTTTACTATTTGAAAACATTTGATTCGATGTATCATCCGCGCTTTCTTCTTCAAGTTTAGCGGAACTATCAGTAACAGCCATCTCTGACATGGCCTTATCCTCATTTTGCGGATTATTGAGAAAACTTGCTACAAGTATTGTCAAGGTTGCCATTGCTGCAACTGCTACAGCCGATGGAATCCATTGTTTACGTTTTTTGTTTTTGCTAACGGCCAATCTTGGATCTTGCTGCAAACGTTTCAATACTTCGTCTTTGGAGCGTGTATCATGTATTTTGGGCACTTGGCTAAGTAACTCGTCAATCTTTTGTTCACTCCATTTATTGTTGCTCACCGTGAACTTGCCTCCTATCCGAATGCCCTGATAAGCGATCCCTAAGTTTATGGATTGCACGATGTTGTGTGGTCTTTACTTTCCCTTCCGTCCATCCGAGAACTTGTGCTGTCTCCGTAATGGATAGGTCTTGAAAGTATCGCATGACAATAACCATTTTTTGATCGCCAGTGCATTCATCTAATACGTCCAGCAATTGCTTCATATCATCATTCATTTCGACTAATTCATCGGGCAGAGCTTCATTGGATCTCAGCTCTTGTTTTTCCCAGTCAAAAAAGTCAAAAGCATGACGCTTGCGTACAGACGACTTTCGAAAATGATCAATCGCAACGTTTTTGGCAATCGAAAATAACCAAGTCTTTTCGGAACTTTTCCCTTCGAATCGGCTGTATGCTTTTAAAACTCTAACATATACTTCATGCATTAAGTCTTCGGCTGTCTGTCTATTTTTAACAATATACAGCAAGAACTGAAATACGTCTTGATGATATTGATCATAGAGCCTGTGAAAAACGGAGTCATTCATGAACTCCCCCCGTTCATAAAATTAGTCGTTACAACAAATAAAAAGTTACATTTTTTTTATTGGTAATGTAAAGGTAAATTTGGTTCCAACATTTTCTTCACTCATTACTGAAATCACACCATCATGGGCTTCCACCATATTTTTGGCAATGGCAAGACCCAAACCAGTTCCACCTTTTCCTCTTGTTCTCGATTTATCTGCTTTGTAAAAACGCTCAAACACATACGGCAGATCTTCAGCTGGTATTCCCGAACCTGTGTCCTCCACGCTAATTTTCACGAACGCATTGTGTTGTTCGACACATACCGTGACTTTTCCTTCATTCGGTGTATGACGGATAGCGTTATCAATCAGATTGGTCAAAACTTGTTCAATACGATCTTCGTCCACTTCTGTAGTCAATTTCGGAGAGACGGCAGAATCGAATTTCAAATCAATGTGTGATTCCTTCGCTACTTGTGCGAATTTTTGTGTAATTCTTTCGATGACTGGGGAAACAGCAACWTTCTCTTTATACAGACGCATCCTACCTGATTCCATACGGGCTAAATCCAATAAATCAGTAACGAGTCGTCCCATGCGTTGGGATTCTTCATAAATAATTTTTATCATTTCGTCTCGTTCTTCTTCAGATGATACGACATCATCTATAATGGCTTCGCTATACCCTTGCAACATCGCAATAGGGGTTCTGAGTTCATGAGACACATTCGCTATGAAGTCAGAGCGTAATCGATCCAGTCGATGTTGTTCAGTCATATCCCGCAATACAGCAACGGCTCCCCTAATTGAATCACCACTGTACAATGGACTGATTGTAATGGCAAAATAGCTTCCTTCCATTTCGAGTTCTTCATTAATTTCTTCTTCCATATGAAGGCCATGGTCGAGCATGTGATCCATTTCAACAGGTATCGGCTGACCATTATTCGTACCCATGCGGAAAAACCATTTTTGTAACAATTTTTCAGCTTGTGGATTGCTTAGTAAAATCGTATGATCACGATTAAACGTAATGACGGCATCTGTCATCGACGTCAAAATACTGGATAGCTGTTCCTTCTCTTGATTGATTACTTCTAAATGATGCTTTAATTGTCTTCCCATCTGGTTAAATGCATTTGCCAACTGGCCAATTTCATCATTT
>NZ_JBFUJC010000377.1:0-2871 GCF_056401595.1 Paenisporosarcina sp. P4_E4_2
ATACTAGACGCACTGGTTGCATACCAGTCGTACGGCTGTAAGAAAACGCATAAATAATTCCAGCTGTCAGCAAAGCACCGATGAAAGCAACGAAAGGCAATACATAAATGAATGCCCCCGCCTCCACTGGGAAGTACAAAAAGAAAATAGCAACGGCAACCCCTGCTCCAGAATTGATGCCGATAATACCGGGATCCGCCAATTCATTGCGGGTAATCCCCTGCAACAATGCACCTGATAAGGCTAGTGCCATTCCCGCCAAAACCGTAATGACTATCCGAGGCAGACGGACCGAGAAAAGAACGAATTCTTCTTTAAATTCCCCTTGGCCAAGAATTGTCGGAATGATTCGGTCGTAGGAAACGGACGAATAGCCGAGACCAAGACTGATGACCGCAGTGGTCACAATCAATATTGAAAAGACAATCAGTAATAACCGTTGTTTTCGAATAATGGATTTTTCGATCATGAGAAACTTTGCCCTCCTTTACGTACAATGTACAAGAAGAATGGCAAGCCCATAATGGCAACAACAGCCGCCACGGGAGTTTCATACGGAGCGTTAATTGTAYGAGCAACGGTATCCGCAAGCAACATGAAAGCCGCTCCAAGAATGGCTGACATCGGAAGCACAAAGCGATAATCCGTACCGACTATTGCCCGCACAATATGAGGTACCATCAGCCCGAAGAATGCCAAATTGCCGACAAGTGCCACAGACGCGCCTGTCAAAATGATGACGAGTACAAACAATATGGACTTAATCAATCGGACACGTTGCCCGAGCCCAAGTGCCATTTCTTCACTCAGTGAAAGAATGGTTAATTGGCGTGAACACATCAAAGAAATGATAATCCCGACCAAAACAATTGGAGCAATTAACAACACTTGATTCCAAGTCGTCCCGACCATGCCACCTGCAGTCCACATGGAAACCTGTTGCGATATTTTAAAATATAATCCGACACCTTCAGCAATGGCATAGAGAAAAGCTGAAATGGTTGCACCTGCAAGCACGATCCGTAAAGTTGTAAAGCCTTCTGGATGAAACGAGCTGAACCCGAATACGAGAATCGCTCCGACTGCCGCTCCTGCGAAACATGCGAGCATCACACCAAAATAATTAACAGTTGGCCAAAATGCCAACGTTATAGCAAGCGCCGCATTGGCACCGGCAGTCAATCCGAGTAAGCCTGGATCGGCAAGTGGGTTACGAGTCATCCCCTGAATAATAGCACCTGAAACGGCAAGAGCCGCGCCTATTAGGGCAGCGGCTACTTCTCGCGGAAAACGTATCTCCCGCAACATTATGGCTTGGTCATTCGGAGCACTTGATAGTAAGGCAGATATAACATCTTTCACGCTTGTATCGGCCGCCCCGAAAACTAACGCCATGCCGAAAAGTACGATCATCAGAATCAAACTCATCCCCAGTTTAATTGAATAAGGAATGCGTTGAAGCCGAAAATTGAACATGATTTAGTTCCCCAAGAAAGATTTCTTAAAGAATTCCAATTGATAATCCAGTGTCAAAGGATCGTTGAAGTAAAACTCCATTGCATCCACTGTATACATCTGGTTGTTTTTTACTGCCGGGATATTCTTGAATGTTTCTGTACCTTCAAATGAGTTGTCTGCATCTTTATTTTTGCTGAAGATTAAATAGTCTCCAACATACTCAGGTAAAACTTCAGCAGATAATGCATAGTAGCCATCTTTCAATGCCATTTCTTTTACTTTCTCAGGCATTCCTAGACCCATTTCCTGATAAAGGATTTCTGTACCGCGGCCCCAGTTGTCACCGAATACATACAATTCTTTGTCAAAGCTTTCAATTACAGTGACAGTCGCATCTTCACCAATTTTCGCTTTGATTTCATCGCCTGCTTCTTGCGTACGTTTTTTGAAATCATCTACCCAAGCTTGTGCTTCTTCTTCTTTATTAAGTAGTTTCCCGATTTCTACGTGCTGCGTTAAATAGTCAACCGCTCCATACGTAAAGGTAACTGTTGGTGCAATTTCATTCAGTTTGTCCACATTTTTGATATTAGAAAGACCGATAATTAAATCCGGTTCCATTTCAATGATTTTCTCCAGGTTTTCATCCGTTACYTCCTCAACGCCTTCAAGTTTTTCTTCAAAGCGTGGATTCATTTTCGACCAAGAGTCAACACCAACTAAAGGAACATCTAATGCCATGACATTACCTGCAAATGATGATAAAACTACGACACGTTGTGGGTCAGCAGGCACTTCAACAGGTCCGTTTTCGGATTCATACGTGATTGTCGATGGTTCTGAAGAGTCACCTTCTTTGGACGTTGACTTTCCTTCTTCTTTATTGCCGCCGCATGCAGCTAATACAAACATCGCAAGTAGCGCTATGAATAGGTATGAGTATTTTTTCATTTTATGTCATTCTCCTCTTACTAAATTATAGGTAATACAAATCGGTTTTCCTGTACGTGGATCTTCGCCAATTTCAGCATCGATTTGAAACAGTTCGCGTAATACTGGTTTCGTGATAATTTCTTCACTGGGACCAGACTTCACGATTTTCCCAAACTTCATCCCGATAATGTAATCCGCAAAACGGGCAGCATGATTCAAATCATGCAACACCATCACAATGGTGCGTTTTTCCGTAACGTTCAACTGCTGCAACAATTCAAGAATCTCCAGTTGATGCGCCATATCCAGATAGGTTGTTGGTTCATCCAGAAAAATCATATCGGTTTCCTGAGCAAGGGCCAGGGCAATCCACACACGTTGACGCTGTCCACCCGAGAGTGAATCAACGGGATGTGACTTGAAGAATTTAGTTCCCGTAACTTCAAGTGCCCAGTCAATCATCTCCAAATCCTTTTTGGT
>NZ_JBFUJC010000378.1:0-2862 GCF_056401595.1 Paenisporosarcina sp. P4_E4_2
ACGCTAAACAAATGAACGCTAAACAAATGATGCAACGAATAGCTAAAGAAACAAATGTACGCCCAGCACAAGCCCGGCAAGTTATCGATTTACTGGAAGAAGGTAATACGGTTCCTTTTATTGCACGCTACCGAAAAGAAGCGACAGGCTCACTGGATGAAGTACAAATTAAAGCGGTTGAAGATCGTTACCGTTACATACAGCAACTAGAGCAAAGAAAAGAAGAAGTGCTTCGCTTGATCGATGAGCAAGGGAAATTAACTGAAGAATTAACCCAAGCCATTCAGGCAGCCTCTGTATTACAAAGACTCGAAGATTTGTACCGACCATATAAGCAAAAACGCAGAACAAAAGCGACAATAGCAAAAGAAAAAGGATTAGAACCTTTAGCTTCGTTAATATTAAAATTTTCCCAAACACAGCCGGTAGAGCTAGCAAAAGACTTTATCAATGAAGAAAAAGAAGTGATGAACGCTGACGAAGCATTGCAAGGTGCGCGTGATATTTTAGCAGAACAATTTGCGGATGACGCGAAAATACGAGAGAAAATCCGAAACTTAACTCGTGCAGAAGGGTCAATTGTATCCACTGTGAAAAAACAAGAGGCCGACGAGAAAAGCGTATTCGAAATGTATTATGATTACACGGAGCCAGTAAAGAAAATTGTGCCCCATCGAGTTCTTGCATTAAACCGTGGTGAAAAAGAAGATATTTTGAAGATCAATTTGCTTACACCAGTGGATAGAATCATTAGTGTTATGCGCGATGAGTGGATTCCAACGCACAGTTCCTCGCCAAGCATCAGTCAAGTAGCTGAAGCGATTGAGGATTCTTATAAACGCCTGATTGCTCCATCAGTCGAGCGGGAAATTCGCACGGAGCTAACAGAAAAAGGGGAAACACAAGCCATTCATATCTTCTCTGAAAACTTGCGAAACCTTTTATTACAGCCGCCATTGAAAGGTAAAGTCGTTCTTGGGGTAGATCCGGCCTATCGTACAGGTTGTAAATTAGCTGTCGTGGATGATACCGGGAAGCTTCAGGAAGTATCCGTCATTTATCCACATCCACCAAAAGCAGATCCGACAACGTCCAAAAAAACCATTTTGGATGTATTGAAGCGATACCCTGTTTCAATCGTTGCCATAGGTAACGGAACAGCCTCTCGTGAAACGGAGCAATTCGTCGCGGAATGTTTGAAAGAAGCAGATCGTGAAATTGCTTATGTCATTGTAAACGAAGCTGGTGCCAGTGTTTATTCGGCTTCAGACACTGCTCGTGCGGAATTTCCTCATCTTCAGGTAGAACAACGCAGTGCAGTATCGATTGCTCGAAGACTACAGGATCCGCTATCAGAATTAGTCAAAATTGAACCTAAAGCAGTAGGGGTTGGACAATACCAACACGACGTCTCGCAGAAAAAACTAAATGAATCATTAACATTTATAGTAGAAACTGCCGTTAACCAAGTGGGTGTTAACATTAACACAGCCTCTGCATCGTTATTACAATATGTTTCGGGTCTCTCCAAAACCGTAGCTGAAAATGTCATCATCATGCGAGATGAAAATGGCAAGTTCACTTCACGCGCACAACTGAAGAAAATTCCGCGTCTCGGCGCCAAAACATACGAGCAAGCTATTGGGTTCTTACGTATTCCTGAAGCAAAAAACCCGTTTGATGCGACTGGTATCCATCCGGAAAGTTATCAAAGTGCTGAAGAAGTACTGAAAACAGCAGGGTTGAAGAAAGCACAAATCGGCACGAAAGAAGCTGAACTCGCTCTTAATGAGATAGATTTGAAAGAGTTGAGTGAGCGATTAGATATTGGGGAAATTACGTTGAAAGATATCGTGGATACCTTAAAAAAACCGACACGTGATCCACGTGATCAATTCCCTCAACCATTGCTGAAGACGGATGTTCTTCAAATGGAAGACTTGGCAAGTGGAATGGAATTGCAAGGAACAGTTCGCAACGTTGTTGATTTTGGCGCTTTTGTAGACATCGGTGTAAAACAAGATGGCCTTGTCCACATTTCCAAACTAAAAAAAGGCTTCGTCAAACATCCACTAGACGTTGTTGCTCTTGGTGATATTGTGACAGTATGGGTGGAACAAGTCGAAAAAACAAAAGGACGCATTTCACTTACAATGCTTCCGCCAGTAAAACAAAACTAAAAGGAGCCTGCCTATCATGAATAGGTAGGCAGGCTCTAATGTATTCAAAGGATGGGTGGCATGACGAACGAAGAACTACATCAACTGGTAGTGAGCATCTCTGAAAACGTGTTTCATAAGCCTTTTAAACATGAAGCTTATTTCAATAGCCGTCTTAAAACAACAGGTGGCCGATATATGCTGCAATCACATCACATTCAAATCAATCCAAAATCATTCGAATTATATGGTCTAGATGAACTTGAAGGAATCATTCGCCACGAATTGTGCCATTATCATTTACATATAGAAGGAAAAGGCTATAAACATCGCGATAAAGATTTTAAAGATTTATTAAAAGTGACTAAATCCCCGAGATTTTGTGCAAACTTAGTGTCGGTAAAAAGAAAGAAAAGAGTAGCCCAACATGTCTATGGATGTATCTCTTGTGGTTCGCTATATAGACGGAAAATTCGTTTAAATACCAACAAATACCGCTGTGGCAAGTGTTCTGGGCGATTATTAAAAGTGGAATAATATTTCTTTAGAGAAAATGGCCAAAAGTGGTTGACGAGGAAGAAGTACCTCACTATAATAAGAAAAGTCGGTTAGTTACATAACATTATTCCGAAGTAGCTCAGTGGTAGAGCACCGCACTGTTAATGCGATGGTCGTAGGTTCGAGTCCTACCTTCGGAGCCAAT
>NZ_JBFUJC010000379.1:0-2851 GCF_056401595.1 Paenisporosarcina sp. P4_E4_2
GATAAAACGAGCCGATCATATTTTTCCCTTGCGGATGATTGACTGCCGTTTTCCCTCCAACTGCACTATCATGAGCTAAAATAGTTGTCGGTAATTGTATAAAAGGAATCCCTCGCATGAATGTAGAGGCAACAAAACCTACTACATCACCACATGCTCCACCGCCAAAAGCGAAAAGAATTGATTTTCTGGTACACCCTTTTTCGAGCAAAAACGACTGACATGCCATAAAGGTCTCCATAGATTTACTGGATTCCCCTGCAGGCAACCGACATATATGAACGGATGTATCCAAAAACGATTGGAGAGGTTTCAGCAATTTGTCCAAATGCAGATTGGCAACTGCTTCGTCGACAAAGATTACCACATGATCTGCATGTTTAATTTGCTTTTCATATAAAGCCAATGCAGGCTCGTATATGAATGAACCTACATGAACTTTGTATGATTTGCTTTCCGTGTCGATTGAAATAGTATGCATTCTTTAGAACTCCTTTGTATAGGCACGGTGCTGGTTGATTGAATTGAGAAGTTGTGGCATTTGATCACTATGGAATTGTTCCAAAATGGCATTGGCAATTTCCCACGCTACGACATGCTCTGCAACAACAGAGGCTGCAGGTACAGCACAACTATCTGAACGTTCTATACTAGCTTTAAATGGTTCTTTCGTAGATATATCGACACTTTGAAGAGGTTTATATAGAGTTGGAATGGGTTTCATTACACCTCGGACGACAATTGGCATTCCAGTGGACATGCCACCTTCCAGTCCTCCTAGTCGATTTGTTGTTCTGGTATACCCTTGTTCCTCATTCCAAACAATTTCGTCATGTACTTGACTGCCTGGTTTACGAGCCATTTCAAATCCTAATCCAACTTCAACACCTTTGAATGCATTAATGCTCATTACTGCCATTGCAAGTTTGGCATCGAGTTTACGATCATAGTGAACATAGCTTCCTATTCCAGCTGGCATACCCTCCACAATGACTTCCACAACTCCACCGATAGAATCGCCGTTTTCTTTTGCTTCATCAATTGCTTTGACCATTAATTCTGAGGCCTGTGGGTCCAAGCAATAAACAGGATCCGCTTCAATGATTTCACGAATTTGCTTTACATCTAGACCTTCCCAAGCGGATGGATCTGCTTTTATGCCACCGATTTCTGTCACGTGCGAAACAATGTTGATCCCCAATTCCGAAAGTAACTGTTTTGCCACTGCACCAACAGCCACACGAACAGTCGTTTCTCGCGCGGAAGAACGTTCCAAAACGTTTCTTAAATCTGAATGACCATATTTCATGCCGCCGACTAAATCCGCATGCCCTGGTCGAGGACGCGTAATTTGTCGTTTGATATCATCTGGGTTCAATCCTTCTTCCAATGGTTCAATTCCCATGACATGTGTCCAGTGCTTCCAATCGTCGTTTGTAACCACCAGAGCAACTGGTGAACCTAATGTCTTACCGTGACGCACACCTGAAGTTATATCAACCGTATCGGTTTCAATTTGCATACGTCTGCCACGTCCATGACCACCTTGTCTTCTTTTTAAATCCTTATTGATCATTTCTGCTGTAATGGTTAATTGTGCGGGTAATCCTTCTATAATGGCGGTCAATTGTGGACCGTGAGATTCTCCAGCTGTTAAATAACGCATAACACTTTCCCCCTTCAACTCGCTAAAGTATTTTAAGTAACACTATAACACAAACCGATTTCATTTTCATCGTTCTTGAAAATATTAAAAAAAAGTCCGAAAATTCCTTCGGACGATTTTACTTACTATTTTCATTATAGGCTATTTTAAACTTAACTGTTATATATAGTCCATTTGCGCTTGTTGCACATTTCAAGAATGAGCCTACAAGTATGAAAACAACTATTATGTATGCAAATATAGTTCCATTATATCGCAAAGCTATATTTGCTTAAAATAAAAAGCAGTCAAATGAAAAATCATTTGACTGCTAAGTTAATTAGTTTACCCAGTTGTTAGCGTCTTTTGAATAAGAAACTAGTTCTTCTTCTTTGAAGAATAAACCGATTTCACGAACAGCGCTATCTGCAGAGTCAGAACCGTGAATGATGTTTTTGCCAACAGTTACTGCAAAATCGCCACGGATTGTTCCTGGAGCAGATTCTTTAGGGTTAGTAGCACCTACTAATAAACGAGAAGTAGCGATTACATTTTCGCCTTCCCAAACCATTGCGAAAACTGGTCCAGAAGTAATGAAGTCTACCAATTCACCGAAGAACGGACGCTCTTTGTGCTCGCCGTAGTGTTCGCCAGCAAGTTCAGGTGTGATTTGCATTAATTTTGCTCCAACAAGTTGGAAGCCTTTGTTTTCGAAACGACCAACGATTTCACCGATTAGGTTACGTTGTACGCCATCAGGTTTTACCATTAAGAAAGTTCTTTCCATAATTAACACTCCTTCAATTGTATGTTAGAGATTTATCCCCAAAATAGTTATGGATACTTTATCCACCGTAAAAAATATTACCATTGTCTCTTCGTTTGTTCAACACATTAAAATTTACGCTTGCCCATATATAGTGCAATATCTCGTAATGATTTTTTTGCACGCGACGCTGGAAGTGCATCGATTTCTTTTAAAGCTTTCTGCAAATACCGGTTGCTGATTGCTTTGGACTTCTCAATTGCATCTGATTCCCGAATCTTTTTAACGAGTGCTAAACGCTCTGTTTCAGTCATATTTCCTGATAGAGCATGTTCAAGATCTGGTCTGAATTCCGGCAAATCTTTCAAGAACAAAATCGGTAAAGTTATATTACCTTGTATCAAATCAGATCCGGCAGGTTTGCCTAATTCTTTATCAGT
>NZ_JBFUJC010000380.1:0-2820 GCF_056401595.1 Paenisporosarcina sp. P4_E4_2
GCATCGAAGCGTTTGTCGGTTATTTGAATGAAGAAAAAGATGTATTGCATCCAGTTGCCTATGTTGAAGGGGTTCAGGATGACATCGAAGTGGAGTTTGCTTTCCAATTTAATGATGGCTACTCTGAAACGATTTTATCGTTTGTTAATAATGTCCGTACGCGTGATGGTGGAACCCATGAGACAGGCGCGAAATCTGCCTTGACGCGCGTATTCAACGAATATGCACGCAAAACAAGTTTACTTAAAGAGAAAGATAAGAACTTGGATGGAGCAGATATTCGTGAAGGAATTTCAGCAATCGTTTCAGTGCGTATCCCTGAAGCCATTCTCCAATTTGAAGGACAGACGAAAGGTAAATTAGGTACGAGTGAAGCTCGTGCAGCAGTGGATGCGGTAGTTTCCGAGAAACTGTTGTATGTTCTTGAAGAAAATGCTGAATTGAGTGCCTCACTTGTCCGTAAAGCGATTCGTGCACAACAAGCACGAGAAGCTGCTCGTCGTGCCCGAGAAGATGCACGTAACGGCAAAAAATCAAAGAAATCAGCTTCAATTTTATCTGGGAAGCTGACTCCTGCACAATCTCGTAATGCTGCGAAAAACGAATTATATCTGGTGGAGGGTGACTCTGCCGGCGGTTCTGCGAAACAAGGACGAGACCGCAGTTTCCAAGCGATTTTGCCACTTCGAGGAAAAGTTATCAATACCGAAAAAGCAAAACTTGCGGACATCATGAAAAACGAAGAAATCTCGACGATCATCCACGCAATCGGCGGTGGAGTAGGCGCTGATTTCTCAGTTCCGGATATCGCATATGACAAAATCGTCATCATGACTGATGCCGATACGGATGGAGCACATATTCAAGTATTGCTTCTGACGTTCTTCTACCGTTATATGAAACCATTGATTGAAGCAGGAAAAGTATATATAGCTTTGCCCCCCCTTTACAAAGTTTACCGTGGAGTCGGCAAAAAAGAAGTTCTTCAGTACGCTTGGACGGAAGCTGAACTTGACGAAGCCATCCGAAAAATCGGTAAAGGATATATGATCCAGCGTTATAAAGGTCTTGGTGAAATGAATGCCGGACAATTATGGGAAACAACGATGAATCCTGATACAAGAACATTGATTCGAGTAGAAATTGATGATGATGCACGTGCGGAAAGACGCATCACTACTTTGATGGGTGACAAAGTTGAACCAAGAAGACGATGGATTGAAAACAATGTTAATTTTGGTCTGGATGAAGACAGCAATATTCTAGAAAACGAACTCATCCATGCTGAGGAGGATTCAGAATGACACAAACCGAACGTTATCAAGATCTACCCTTAGAAGAAGTCATCGGCGACCGGTTTGGCCGTTATAGTAAGTACATTATTCAAGATCGAGCACTACCTGATGCCCGAGATGGACTTAAACCCGTACAACGTCGTATTTTATATGCGATGTTCCATGAAGGAAATACAAACGAAAAACCGTTCCGTAAATCAGCAAAAACTGTCGGTAACGTAATCGGTAACTATCATCCACATGGTGACAGTTCCGTTTATGAAGCCATGGTAAGGATGAGTCAGGACTGGAAAGTTCGCCACATGTTGATTGAAATGCACGGGAACAACGGTTCTGTAGATGGTGATCCACCTGCTGCTATGCGTTACACGGAAGCACGTTTGTCGGCCATCGCAGGAGAAATGCTTCGTGATATCAATAAAAACACAGTTGACTTGGTACAAAACTTTGATGATTCCGAGTTGGAACCAACTGTACTGCCAGCTCGTTTCCCTAATTTACTTGTAAACGGTGCAACAGGGATTTCTGCTGGATATGCAACAGACATGCCGCCTCATGCATTGCATGAAGTGCTAGACGCTGTGTTAATGCGCATGAACAATCCTGAAGTTACTGTTAATGAATTAATGACGGTTCTGAAGGGGCCTGATTTTCCTACTGGAGGTATCATTCAAGGTGTGGATGGTATCCGAAAAGCTTACGAGACAGGAAAAGGCAAAATCGTTGTCCGCTCGAAAGCAGAAATCGAAGCTTTAAAAGGCGGTAAGGAACAAATCGTTATTACCGAAATTCCTTTTGAAATTAATAAAGCGATTTTGATCAAGAAAATAGATGAACAACGTCTCGATAAACGTCTGGACGGTATTGCAGAGGTCCGTGATGAATCCGACCGCACTGGTTTACGTATCGTAATCGAATTGAAAAAAGATATTGATGCAAAAGGCATTTTGCAGTTCCTGTTTAAAAACACCGACTTGCAGATAGCTTACAACTTCAACATGATTGCGATTCATAACCGTCGTCCGACAATGATGACATTGCCATTATTGCTTGATGCTTATATTGAGCATCAAAAAGATGTAGTGACTAGACGTTCTGCATATGATTTACAAAAAGCAAAAGACCGCATTCATATCGTGGAAGGTTTGATGAAAGCCCTATCCATTTTGGATGAAGTAATTAAAACCATCCGTGCATCTCAGGATAAACGCGATGCGAAAAATAATTTAATCCGTGCTTTTGCATTCACTGAAGCGCAAGCTGAAGCGATTGTTTCTCTTCAACTTTATCGTTTAACAAACACCGATATTACGGACTTGAGAAATGAAGAAGCTGAATTGCAAAAAACAATTAGTGAATTGATGGCAATATTAAATAACGAATCAAAATTGACGAAAGTCATCCAAAAAGAATTGCAAGCCATTCGCAAGCAGTTCTCTGAGCCACGGAGATCCGTTATTGAAGACCAAATCGAAGAAATCAAATTAACACTGGATGTCTTGATTCCGAGTGAAGAGGTTATGGT
>NZ_JBFUJC010000381.1:0-2818 GCF_056401595.1 Paenisporosarcina sp. P4_E4_2
CTCCTGAGGTTGTCGTCTTTTCTGCAGGTGTGGGAACGTTTGCTTTGGCACATGATACTACTGACCAACAAATTGATGACATGATGCGTATTAATATAACAGCACCCATGAAATTGACAAGCAGGATTTTACCTTTAATGATAGAAAGGAAATCAGGGCATCTCATTTATGTTGCGTCACAGGCTGGGAAAATCGCCACACCAAAAGCGTCTGTGTATGCAGCAACGAAGCACGCGCTTCTCGGTTACGCTAACGCTACACGAATGGAAGTCCAGCCACACGGGATTTACGTGACGACCATCAATCCAGGGCCTATCGATACACCATTTTTGGATTTAGCGGATTCAACGGGTACATATAAAAGTTCACTTAAAAAGTTCTTGTTATCAGTCGGGGAAGTTTCAAGTGCGATTGTCAGAGTAATTGAACGTCCTGTACGTGAAGTGGATTTGCCTTGGTATATGGGCATTTCGAGTAAAGCATACAATATGGCTCCCGGGCTAATTGAACGCGTAGGACGAAATTTTTTCATGAAGAAATAAGAATGTGATCAAGAGCACCAATGCGGGTGTTCTTTTTTTGAATAGTTAAACTTTATTAAATGTATGAGTATTCACTTGTATACATTTTTATAACATGATATTATCTGTGTATATTAATTCATTAAATGTGAATAAACATACATTCAGGAGGAATGACAAATGAACAAAAAAGTAGTTCTCGCATACTCAGGTGGTCTAGATACATCCGTCGCAATTCCGTGGTTAAAAGAACAAGGTTACGATGTAATCGCTGTTTGTCTAGATGTAGGTGAAGGAAAAGATTTAGAGTTCATTAAAAAGAAAGCACTGCAAGTCGGTGCTGTTGAAAGTTACATGATTGATGCAAAAGAAGAATTTGCGAACGAATATGCATTACTTTCACTTCAAGCACACACATGGTATGAAGGGAAATATCCATTGGTTTCGGCTTTATCCCGTCCGTTAATTTCAAAAAAATTGGTTGAAATCGCACACCAAACCGGAGCAGATGCCGTAGCTCATGGCTGTACAGGTAAAGGCAATGATCAGGTGCGTTTCGAGGTATCGATCAAAGCATTGGATCCTTCCTTGGAAGTAATCGCACCTGTTCGTGCGTGGGGTTGGTCTCGTGAAGAAGAGATAGAMTATGCGAAGAAAAATAACATTCCAATTCCAATAAACTTAGATAGTCCATTTTCAATAGATCAAAACTTATGGGGTCGTGCCAACGAATGCGGTATTTTAGAAGATCCTTGGGCTAAACCACCAGAAGATGCATATGATTTAACCGTTGCACTAGAAGATACGCCAGATACAGCCGATTTGATTGAGATTACGTTTGAACAAGGTGTACCTGTTGCGTTGGATGGAGTTTCCTATCCATTAGCTGAGCTTATTTCCGAGCTGAATGTAATCGCTGGGAAACACGGAATCGGACGTATCGACCATGTCGAAAACCGTCTAGTCGGTATCAAGTCACGTGAAGTATATGAAGTGCCTGGTGCTCACACACTATTGCTTGCGCATAAAGAACTTGAAGACATTACTCTTGTTAAAGAGCTGGCTCATTTCAAACCGGTTATCGAGAAAAAATTAACGGAACTGATCTATGAAGGATTGTGGTTCTCTCCATTAAAAGTGGCACTAGAATCTTTCCTTAAAGAAACGCAAGTGTATGTCAACGGTGTGGTGCGTGTGAAACTATTTAAAGGTCATGCAATTGTTGAAGGACGTAAATCGCCAAATTCACTGTATGATGAAAAACTAGCCACTTATACTACGGATGATGAATTCAACCATGAATCTGCTGTGGGCTTCATCGAGCTATGGGGACTTCCGACAAAGGTTCATGCCATGGTTAACAAAGGAAAAGAGAARGTGTCGGAATGACCAAACTATGGGGCGGCCGTTTTCAAAAGTCTGCTGAACAATGGGTTGATGAATTTGGCGCATCCATCGGCTTTGATCAACAACTCGTCATGGAAGATTTGACGGGCAGCATGGCACATGTAAAAATGCTTGGCGACTGTGGAATTTTACCTGCTGAAGATGTTAGCAAGATTGTCGACGGTCTAGAGCAATTGAAAGTAAAAGCAACGAATGATGAGCTGGTATTTGAAGTTGCAAACGAAGACATTCATTTAAATCTTGAAAAAATGTTGATTGATTTGATCGGGCCAGTTGGTGGCAAAATGCATACTGGACGTAGTCGAAATGACCAAGTCGCAACAGATATGCATCTCTTTTTAAAAACTCGTGTACAAGAAATTATTGAGAGCATCAAAGCGTTTCAACAAGCAATACTAATGCAAGCAGAGCAACATGTTGAAACCATTGCACCTGGCTATACGCATTTGCAACGTGCGCAACCCATTTCGTTTGCTCATCATTTGATGGCATACTTCTGGATGCTTGAGCGTGATCAGGAACGTTTGTCTGAATCACTTAAACGTATTGATATTTCACCATTAGGTGCCGGCGCACTTGCAGGTACGACATTCCCGATTGATCGTGAAAAAGCAGCCAATACCCTTGGGTTTGAGCAAGTGTACCAAAATAGCATGGATGCCGTGAGTGACCGTGATTTCATCGTGGAATTTTTAAGTAATGCCTCACTTGTGATGATGCACTTATCGCGTTTCGCTGAAGAAATCATCCTTTGGTCGAGCCAGGAATTTCAATTTATTGAACTCGACGATGCGTTCGCCACAGGCTCCAGCATCATGCCACAAAAGAAAAATCCAGATATGGCCGAGTTAATCCGCGGAAAGACGGGTCGTGTGTACGGGAACTTGTTT
>NZ_JBFUJC010000382.1:0-2811 GCF_056401595.1 Paenisporosarcina sp. P4_E4_2
CCGTTAGCACCAATTAATCCGTAACAGTTACCTGGGTTGAATTTTATATTGACGTCTTCGAAAAGCTTGCGATCTCCGAAGCGTAAACTTACATTACTTACAGCAATCATGTTTGAACCTCCTTATTTTTCACAATGCTTCTATTATATCATGAAAGGGTATAAGAATGCTCAAACTTTAAGAGTGGAATATATCTTGAATTCAAGATAAAATAAAAAGAAGGAGGGGATAACGATGAATGAAACACATCAACACATATTTATTGAAGGAACAAATAAAAAAAACGTCTTGATATTGCTACACGGTACAGGTGGAAATGAACATGATTTGATTAATGTGGGAAAACATATCGATCCGACAGCATCCTTACTTGGAGTTCGTGGAAATGTTTTGGAGGGGGGCATGCCACGATACTTCCGACGTCTAGCAGAAGGTATTTTTGACGAGAAAGATTTGTTTTACCGCGCAGAAGAACTCCATACGTTCCTAAAGGAAGCTTTATCGCATTATGCACCGAACACTGACCTAGTCACAGTTATTGGCTATTCCAATGGAGCAAATATTGCAGCAACATTGCTGATGAAACATGAGAAAATTGTCGATCGAGCGATTTTATTCCATGCAATGGTGCCATATCGAAACAACACAGTTAAAGAAATACAGAATGCACATATTTTTATTGGGGCAGGAACGAACGATCCCATTATTCCTCAAAAAGAAACGCAGGAGTTAATTGATGTATTACGTGTTCAAGGAGCTAAAGTTCAGGAAAAATGGTATAACAACGGACACCAATTGACAATGAAGGAAATACAGGATGCACGTGATTGGTATACCTTAATTAGGTAGCCTTAATTTTTGCTTTCAGTTATAATAAGTGTATTAGATAGTTGGTGTATTATGGGTAATATGGAAAAAGTGTTTGAAACGCCTTTTCATGAAATGACTTGGAATGGACCAATAATTTTTATGCACCGGGTATTGGATAACGGAAAACAAGAAGTAGAACATATATCTCCAAAATCGTTGGGTTTTGGGTCGTTGAAAATCGGTGGAGCGTGACAATCGAGGATTCGCAAAGCGCATGATTGGACACATATCGATATTACCGAGCGAAAAGAAATTGAGATTTTGCTTCATAGGAGCCATGAGGAGTTGGAACGTTTGGTCGAACAAGTAAAGGAGCTTTCCATTACCGATCACTTAACGTCACTATTTAATCGACGGAAAATGGTGGAGGAAATCCGTAAGGCTCAAAATCGTTTTGAAGTGAGCGGACAGACTTTTACTTTGGCGATATTGGATCTGGATCATTTCAAGAACATCAACGATCAATACGGGCATACATTTGGGGATATTGCCCTCCAAACTTTTGCCAGCCTATTAAGACGGAAAATTAATGATTCGAATGTCGTTGCGAGGTGGGGTGGAGAAGAATTTATTATTCTTTTTCAAAACAGCAACACGCAGGAAATTCACCGTCAATTACTTTCTCTACAAGATTGCTGCAATGAAGAATTGTTGAAATACCGAATGGATCCAGTGCCGTTATTATTTTCGGCTGGTGTGCATGAATATGATGTACAGCAATCATTGGAAGATTTATTGAAACGTGCAGACCAAGCACTTTACATCGCAAAATCGCTTGGTCGCAATCAAATTATTCTTTATGAGAAAGGACTTCCAATTGAGTAAGTGGAAGTTCTTTTTTTTGCAACCATTCGTCAACCCACTTCATTTCGAGTGGTGACTTGCGATTTATATAGGATTGCAACGTTTGCAGCTGCTCATTTACCAACAGTTCCATTTCAACATAATCTTTTCTGGTTGGATATCGATTGTCTATCGATCCTTTTGTAGTAAATATAAAATAATAAGACCCTATCGTCCTGAATACGAGAATCATATTTGGAAATTCATCAAAAATAGCTTTCACTTGGTATCTTTTCGTGTAACTCCATTGAATGAGTTTCAATTTATTCACCCTTTCACCATTTATTGTACAATTTATCAAATGGGAACACAAGTTTGCATACTAGATACAAAGATTCATAGTTGTGGTCGGACGTCTGATATGATTTACTTGGTGGAGAACTATTTTAATTATAGAGGGCGGAGATTATGAATTCCCAAAAATCAATGACATCATTATTAATTGCCATCTTTTTGATTGCCTTAAATTTACGACCTGCTATTACATCAATCGGGCCATTACTGGACACAATCCGAAATGATTTAAATTTGACGAACAGTGAAGTAAGCTTGTTAACGGCGGTTCCCGTAATCTGTATGGGATTATTCGCACCATTGGCTGTTCACTGGCTGAATAAGTTCGGACAAAGAAGAGGGATTTCTTTATTAATCGTCTTAATAGGTGTGCTTACTTTATTACGTGCATGGTTAAATGACTATGTATCACTATTGGTGACTGCTTTTGTAATAGGTGTTGCCATTGCAATTATCGGACCTATTTTATCATCATTAATTAAAGAAAAATTCCCTACTCGTACTGCTTCAGCTATAGGAATCTATTCACTAGGTATGGGTGCTGGTGCAACATTGAGTGCTGGTTTAACCGGTATATTATATGTCAAAATCGGTGAAGAATGGGAGTATGCCCTAGCTTTCTGGTCTTCGTTAGCATTGTTGGCATACTTGGTTTGGGTCGTTGCCATGAAGCCAGAAAAAGAAATCGCTGTTCCGATTGAACGAGAAAATGTGACAGCATCATTCCGTTCGCCGTGGACAAATACGAGAGCATGGCTTATTTTATTGTTTTTTGGTTTTCAAGCTTCATTGTTTTTCTCATTG
>NZ_JBFUJC010000383.1:0-2811 GCF_056401595.1 Paenisporosarcina sp. P4_E4_2
ATATAGACAAGATATCGGCAACTATTACAAACGAATAAAAGTGGGGTAGGTAATGTCTTTGGAATTTTTCACAACGCAATTAATAATGATTGCATTATTTATCTTAATAATTCATTCAATCGAAACCTTAGCTTATTCAGTACGTTTATCAGGGGCAAGAGTGAAACTATTAGCATCGGCACTTTCCCTATTTAATGTGATGGTAATGGTTTCAAGGCTAGCGAATATGATGCAACAACCTTTTACGGGAAGTTTGATTGATAATGCACCAAAAGAGAATGCATTAGAATTTGTCGAGAGTCAGTATCGAATTCTAATTGGTTCAGCAACTTTAGGTACAATAATAGGTTTACTTTTGTTACCGACATTTATTGCTGTTTTTTCGAGGGCAATCATCCATTTAGCAGAAGAAAGAGGTTCAGTTCCAGCGTTATTGAAAAAAGGATTTACATTTTCATATTTAAGACGTGCAAAAAAGCATTTTCATCTCCCTAGGTATACTTATTTGAAAGATATGAGTTGGCGAGATATACCTATTAAATTATTTTGCATTAATATATAGATTACAGCAATTTATACAATTGGAGTTTTATCTGCACTATATGCAGCTTTGCTTGCACCTGACCGAGCAACAACTGCTGTTATGGCATCGGGTTTAATAAATGGTATAGCCACAATCTTACTAATTGTATTTATTGACCCCAAAATTGCAATCCTAGCTGATGATGTAATCAACAAAAAAGGGGACTATGTCACATTAAAAAGTGTCTCTATTATGATGGTTACATCAAGATTGCTAGGAACACTTTTAGCACAGGTCTTATTCATTCCAGGTGCAAAGTATATTGCTTGGTTTACACAGTTCCTTATGTAGTTTAGTAACTTCTGAAATCTTAAAAAAAATGTACTTAAACTAACGGGTGCTTTAGTTAAAGATCATCGGGCTGTTTAAACAGCCCTTTTTCTTATTGAACTAACGGGGCAGGTTAGTTGAACAGTGTTGTTTAACTTGTGTTCAACAATCGGGCCAGTTTGTTGAACAAGGATATTTTCTGTTTTTTAGCGAATTAGAATTACAAACAAACTTATCAAGAATACAGGATATTGCAAAATAACAGGAACATAGGAGGTATGAGCTATGAAAATCCTCAGAATAGATCATGTAGGTGTAAACGTAAATGATCTCTCTGCCGCTAAAGAGTTTTTTCTCGATTTTGGCCTTGAGGTGCAAGGGGAATGGGAAATGGAAGGTGAGTTCATGAATCAGGTATTTGGGCTTAATGACGTAAAAGTAGCATGTGTAGGATTGGGGACGCCAGACGGTCAGGTATGGATAGAGCTAATCAAATTTTATAGTCCGTCAGATGAAAGAGAAATTCAGCAACCTTTTGCAAATACCCTGGGTATCCGGCATATTGCATTTGCTGTTGAAGATATTGAAGCTGTTGTTGCCAAGTTGAAAAAGAAAGGTACGGAAATCTTTAGTGCGATACTACACTATGAAGAAAGTTATAAGTTATGCTACTGCAGTGGGCCAGAGGGAATTATTTTAGAGTTGGCGGAGCAAATCAAATAAATTAAGGGTAATTAATAGTTATCGGGCCGATAATTGATGGATTTTGACATACCGCCAGTGAATATGTAATCACGTCTATAAAGTTGTTCCGCAAGCGGGCGCGATTGTTATGTAAGCGTTTCTGTTCTTATTAAACTAACGGGTGCCTTAGTAGAATAACCAGCTGTCTCATTTTCAGAATAGGGGGGGGAATGTTTGACTAGTAAATCACGCAAAATCTCAGGTGTAATATTAATTGTTTTGGCATTGATTCCGATTAGTAATGCGGTTAAATATTTCACATCTCCTCCCATATTAGTCGGTTATTCTGAAAATAAAGATTGGAAGGTTGAATATGTTTCAACAGGACATTATTGGGAGGCTCAGTTGTTCCCCTTGAAACAGGGTTTAGGACAACCTGAAAATTTAGTTTTTATCGAAGGCAATCAAAGGAATGAATATCCAGGTAAAGGTTCGAAAAATGAAGAACCAAACGATGCAAGATTATATTACTACTGCAATACATTAGGAAGCAGTCCGAAAGATAATGTATCTTATAAATTTGAATTCATCTCGAACAATGGACAGAAACAAATGATAAATTTAAAAAGACAAAAAGAAGAATTTTCAATTTGGAAAATATTTTAGCCTTTAATAAAGGGCATACTGAATTGATATAGTGTTACTTCTTCAACTAACGGAGCAAGTTAGTTGAAGAAGWAAGATAAAAATTACATCAAAATTCACAATTCAAGTGAGCATAAGATTTCGAATGATTTTCTTTTAGAAAGGTGCTTGAGAGTAAATATTATAAAGGTAAAATGCACATAAATTCCTATCTTAAGGATTATGTGCATTGTGAATATTTGATATTTATGAATTTGTCTTTTCTGCCTCGTAATATCCTAATTTATGGAAATTATAAAGTTGATTAATATGCTCCTTAGGATATGCTTCTAATAATTCAAGAATTTCTTTTGCAAATTCTAATGAAGCTGTTCCATTTGCGGTCACAATTTTTCCGTCAGAAACTGCTTGCTCTAGTACATAATTCATTTCATTTCTGTAGTGATCTTTTGCATAAGTTTTCAAATCATTAAGATCATTGCTTGTATGCTTTATTTCATTTAACCATCCATTGGCTCCCATAAAAACTGTTGCATCACATATTGCCCCTACTGGAATATCCATAGTAAGTGCCTTTTCCATTAATGGAATGACGTTATTGTTTAGTGGCTTACGCCAAGAGTTTCCCC
>NZ_JBFUJC010000384.1:0-2793 GCF_056401595.1 Paenisporosarcina sp. P4_E4_2
GCAAAATATAGTGCAATGGCGAATGAAATCAGTGAAATGATAAATACACTGAGTGCCATCCTTTTGTTGGATTTAGAAATTTCCGGGTGACGCAGTATCGTGAAAATCTTCCAGGAAAATGCGATGACGACAAGTATTAAAACAACATGTATCGGTTCCATTAGCCGACCACTATGTTCACAAGCTTACCAGGAATGGCAATGACTTTTTTGATTTCTTTTCCATCAAGAATTTCAATCACTTTTTCGTCTTGTAATACTGCTTTTTCCAACTCATCTTTTGTGAAGTCTTTACTAACGACCATTTTCGTGCGAACCTTACCATTGAATTGGATAGCCATTTCAATTTCGTTTTCCACTAGTTTGGATTCATCGAATGTCGGCCAAGCCACGTAAGAAATCGTTTCGCTGCCTCCAAGTTTTTCCCAAAGCTCTTCTGCCACGTGTGGTGCTACAGGAGCAAGTAGCTGAACGAATCCTTTTACATATTCAACAGGAATTTGTGGTGCTTTGTAAGCATCATTGATAAAGACCATCATTTGCGAAATCGCTGTGTTGAAACGGATTCCTTCGTAGTCTTCCGTCACTTTCTTCACTGTCTGATGATACACTTTTTCGAGTGTTCCATCATTTGACTCAACAATCTTACCGCTGATTGTACCATCTTCATTTACGAACAAGCGCCAGATGCGATCTAGGAATCGACGGGCACCGTCAAGTCCATTTTCTGACCACGCAATGGACGCATCCAATGGCCCCATGAACATTTCGTATAAACGAAGAGTGTCTGCACCGTGGCTTTCCACGATATCGTCAGGATTCACGACATTCCCTTTTGATTTGGACATTTTTTCGTTATTTTCGCCCAAAATCATTCCTTGGTTGTAAAGTTTTTGGAATGGTTCTTTAGTTGGCACAACGCCAATATCATACAACACTTTATGCCAGAAACGAGCGTAAAGTAAGTGAAGAACCGCATGTTCAGCTCCACCGATATAAATATCGACAGGCAACCATTGTTTAATCAATTCTGGGTCTGCGATGGCTTGATCATTGTTTGGWTCAATATAGCGCAGGTAATACCAGCAGCTACCTGCCCAGTTTGGCATTGTATTCGTCTCACGACGGCCTTTCATGCCCGTTTTCGGATCAACAACATTTACCCATTCGTCTATTTTAGCAAGTGGTGATTCACCTGTTCCACTTGGTTTAATATCATTAGATTTCGGTAAAATCAGTGGAAGTTCTGATTCATCAATAGCTGTTATTGAACCATCTTCCCAGTGAATTACAGGAATCGGCTCTCCCCAGTAACGTTGACGGCTGAATAACCAATCACGTAGGCGATATGTTACTTTCTTTTCGCCAGTTCCTTTTTCTTCAAACCAAGCAATCGCTTTTTCAATTGCTTCCGTTTTGTCCAGACCATTCAAGAAATCAGAGTTTACATGCTCGCCTTCTCCTGCATACGGTTCTTTTGAAACGTCTCCACCTGCAACGACTTCAACGATTGGAAGTTCAAACTGTTTGGCAAATTCATAGTCGCGTTCGTCATGTGCAGGAACAGCCATGATTGCGCCCGTACCATATGAAGCCAGTACATAGTCAGCAATCCAAATCGGCATTTTTTCTCCATTTACTGGATTAAGTGCATAAGCACCTGTAAACACACCTGTTTTGGATTTTGCTAAATCTGTACGCTCAAGGTCGCTTTTCAACTTCACAGATTCAATATATTTTTCTACCGCTTCACGTTGTTCGGCTACGGTAATATCTTTTACCAAAGCATGCTCGGGTGCTAGTACTGCATATGTTGCGCCAAAGATTGTATCCGGACGTGTAGTAAATGCACGGAATGAGTGCTCAGTGCAATCCACTTTGAATGTCAGTTCTGCTCCTTCTGAACGGCCAACCCAGTTACGTTGCATATCTTTAATGCTTTCTGGCCAATCCAGTTCATCCAAATCTTCGATTAAACGATCGGCATATGCTGTAATTTTCAGCATCCATTGCTTCATTGGACGTCTTTCAACAGGATGCCCTCCGCGTTCGGATTTCCCATCAATCACTTCTTCATTTGCAAGCACAGTTCCAAGTGCCGGGCACCAGTTCACTGCCACTTCATCCACATAAGCCAATCCTTTTTTATGTAGCTGAAGGAATATCCATTGCGTCCACTTGTAATAAGAAGGATCCGTTGTATTGATTTCACGTTCCCAATCATAAGAGAATCCAAGTTCCTGAATCTGACGTTTGAATGTTGCAATGTTTTTTGCCGTAAATTCAGCAGGGTCATTGCCTGTATCAAGAGCATATTGCTCTGCAGGCAAACCAAAAGCATCCCATCCCATTGGATGTAACACATTGTAACCTTGCATACGCTTGAATCGGCTCAAAATATCAGTTGCCGTATATCCTTCTGGATGACCTACATGCAGTCCTGCACCTGACGGAAAAGGAAACATATCCAAAGCATAAAACTTTGGTTTTGAAGAATCTTCCCCAGTTTTAAATGTTTTATTTTGATCCCAATACGTTTGCCACTTTTTTTCAATCTGTTGATGTTTAAAATTCATATCTTTTCCTCCTTAAAATAAAGGCTCTGTTAAACAATGCTGTTGATTTTCCGCAAAACAGCTACGCTTTCCTTGGGCGAGTGTCGAGCCTCCTCAGGCCAACAGGATGTTGGTCACGAAGGCGTTGCCACACGAGGTGGCGTTCCTAGCCTTCGTTCCTATATTCGCTTCTGGGGGGTCTCGACTGTCTCGCTTTCCCAAAGGAGTCTTCGCTGTTT
>NZ_JBFUJC010000385.1:0-2783 GCF_056401595.1 Paenisporosarcina sp. P4_E4_2
AATCCTTTTTGGTCAAGCGGCCGAATCGATTCTGATGCGGAAATCGTCCATATGAAACCAATTCTCCAACAGTCAGTGCACCTGCACTTTCTGGAGTCTGAGGCAGTACTGCAATTTTCTGTGCAAGCCTTTTTGTGGGTTCTTTGACAATGCTTTCGCCGTCAAGAACAACGGAGCCTTTTTGATGAGGAATGATACGAGTCATTGCTTTTAATAAGGTGGATTTCCCACAGCCATTCGGACCGATTATGACGGTGATTTTTTCATCTGGTATGGAAACAGATAAGTTCTCAACAATTGTTCGATCACCATATCGGATTTGCAGTTCTTTTGCTTTTAGCCGAACCATTTTCAACCTCCTTTCACCAAATTATTTATATTTACTGATAACGATTATCAATATCATTTACAAACTAACTATAATAGGGTAAGCTAAGCCTGTCAATAGCACTATACTATATATAAAATTCGAAATCACACGATTTTACCTGTTGAGGAAGGATTGAAAAAATGAAGCATTTAGAAGAGTACGATGTAACCATCATTGGTGGAGGACCTGCAGGTTTATATACCAGTTTTTACAGTGGACTTCGCGGACTAAAAACGAAAATTATTGAATTCCAACCTCAACTTGGCGGCAAAATTCATGTGTATCCTGAAAAGATGATTTGGGATGTCGGAGGACACCCTCCACTGCCAGGAGCCATGCTAATCGATAAACTGGTTGAGCAAGGATTGACGTTTCAGCCAACCGTCGTGCTGAACACAAAAATCGGGGCCATCCATCAGAGGGCAGATCAATTATTCGAACTGATTACCGATAAGAATGAACAGCATTTATCCAAAACAATCATCGTCGCAACTGGAAGCGGTATCCTTACTCCACAAAAGCTTCAAATTGAAGGTGCTGACCGATTTGAAGTAAGTAACTTGAATTATACCATTAAGTCCTTGATGCACTTTAAAGATAAAAAGGTAATCATTTCAGGTGGAGGGAATTCAGCCATTGACTGGGCCAATGAACTCGCACCGATTGCCAAACAAGTCATCGTGGTCTGCAGAAAAGACGATTTCACGGGACATGAAGCACAGGTCACCAAGCTTTTGGAAAGTAATGCAATTTGCATATTCCAAACGTCCATATCTAAATTGATTGCTTCTACGGATAATTCTCGCATTGAGACGGTCGAATTAACAGATGCCATGACTGGTGAAAAACAATACTTGTCAGTGGATGAAATCGTTATAAACCATGGATTCGAACAAGATATCGCGTTGCTAGAAAATAGTTCTGTAAAAATGGAACTGGCAGATGGCTACTTTATCGCAGGWAGCGTGAACAGTGAATCCTCAATTCCAGGTATTTTTGCAGCTGGCGATATCTTGAAGCATGAAGGAAAACTTAACCTGATTGCAGGAACTTTCCACGATGCTGCGAATGCAGTAAATAAAGCAAAGAAATATATTGAACCTGAAGCGGATCAAATAGCCATGGTCTCTTCACACAATGATGTCTTTAAAGCACGCAATAAGGAACTTGTGAAAGAACTGCTTAAAGAATGTGTTCATTCATAAGTAGATGCTGAAAAAGGGGACTGAATAATATTCATTCAGTCCCCTTTTTCCATGCTTTTCTATTGATTTTCTCCCTTAGGTGCAAAGACTCTCGATACTAGCTCAGCTACATAAGCACTGCCTCCGTTATCTTCCACCCCTTCAATCATCATCGCCAAAATGAATTCTGGATTCTCTGAGTTGTAAGTAACAAAAAAACCATTTTCCCTACCATTATCTTCCGAAGCCGCTTTGAGTTCTGCCGTTCCCGTTTTTCCTGCAAGTGGAACCGAAGGCAAATTGGCAGCTTGTGCAAATCCATCCACTACAACGTTCCGAAGGCTGGTTCTAATAATCGACGCATTTTTTGCACTCACAAGTCCTTCCTTCCAAACTTGAGCGTCCTCTTCCTCCAAAAACAAGGTAGGTTTATACATCAGACCTTCTGTCAGAAAGACTTCATACATCGATGCAAGATGAAGGATATTGGTCAACATTTGGCCTTGGCCGAATGACGTATCCGCAAGCTGACCTTGTGACCCAATTGTCCCCTCATTTGAAATTTGGGAAGGCTTCATCCCATAAGTGAACGGGATTTCTTCATCGAAACCGAAACGCTTCAGTCCTTCCACAAATGTCTTACTCYCCATATCAAGTGCTTGCTGCGCAAAGTAAATATTGTCCGAATAGACGAGAGCTCTATTCAAATCAATCGGATTGGGTGCTTCAGCGTGGACACGCGTGACCTTGTAATCGCCCCAAGATGCATCTTTTTGCCATGTCTTTCCGTTAATCGCCAGCCCTTCAGTTGGATTAAGTGTGCCCGCCTCCAACCCGATTGCTGCCGTGATCGGTTTTAATGTCGATCCCGGAGCGTAAGAGGCTGTAAAACGATTGAACAACGGTTTCAACTGGTTCGCCTCAAGTGCTTTGTAGCGCTCGCCACTGATTCCCAGCATAAAATCAGTCGGATTGAACCCCGGGGAACTGACAAGAGTTAGTGTCTCACCTGTTTTGGGATTTACGGCCGCACTCGTACCCGCTTCGCCACGCATGGCTTGATACGTTTGTTTTTGTAACTGGGCATCAATCGTCAATGAAACCGTTTCCCCGTCTACTGCCGGCCTTTCTGCAACCGTTACCGCTTCTGCACCTTCTTCTGCTTTATCGATGTAGATACGAATCCCGTTTTCTCCCCGCAGTCGATCTTCGAGTAATCGTTCCAACCC
>NZ_JBFUJC010000386.1:0-2774 GCF_056401595.1 Paenisporosarcina sp. P4_E4_2
ATGAAGCCCTGCGTAAAATTAGTTGGGAAAAGAGAAAAGCCCGGACCAAACGGTTAATTGAAACCGGTGCCCTTGCTGAAAAGTATTTTGATCTGGGAGAAGATTCAATGGAACAAAGGGAAAAAGTTTTCCAGACATTTTCTGAATTTGTGAAGAAAAATAAGGTGAAGAGCTAGAAAGGAAAATAATTAGAGGGTGTAAATGAATCCACTGTCACTTCGTAGAAAATGATAGAATGAATGCAGGATTAAACAACATGAACTTGTTGCGGACGGATGAGGACGGTGATGCACGTTGAACTTTCATGAAATAGACGGAAAGAAAAGAAAATTAGATAAAGCGAGACCCTTACCAGCCAATTCAGTGAAGTCACTGCTCAATCATGTACTAATTGACTGGACCTACAATTCGAATGCTATCGAAGGAAATACATTGACTATTTCCGAAACGAAAGTGGTTCTGGAAGGCATGACTGTGGGTGGAAAAACGATGCGCGAACATCTTGAAGTGATTAATCATCGAGATGCGATTGACTACTTGGAAGAGATCGTTCAAAAGCATGAACGTTTGACGGAATGGACAATTAAATCGATTCATCGTCTTGTGTTAAAAGGAATACAAGATGACAATGCCGGTGTGTATCGAAAAGAGAATGTCTTAATCGGTGGGGCGTCTCATCGGCCACCAGACCATGTAGCTGTTCAAGAATTGATGGAGCGATTTGTTGAGACGGTTGAAAATGAATGGTCAACGATACATCCAGTAGAACGTGCAGCAAGGGTTCATGCGGAGTTTGTGAAAATCCATCCGTTTATTGATGGTAACGGACGTACTTCTCGCTTGTTAATGAACTATGAATTAATGAAAGCTGGCTTCCCCCCTGCTGTCATTAAAGCCATTGATCGTGCTCGATATTACGACGCTTTGGATCTTGCACACACAACTGGCGATCATGAACCGTTTATTAAGTTAGTTAGTGATTCTGTTAATGAAAGTCTAGAACTTTGGTTAAGTGTTATCTAAGTAAAAGAGACAGAAAAAGGGAGGGCTTTTCTGTCTCTTTTAATTATTCATCAATCAAACACTCAGTTTGTTCATTAAAAAAGAATTGCTTTGCAACCAGGATCTTTAACTAAAGCACCCGTTAGTTTAAGTACATTATTTCACAATCTCTACTTTTAAACATAAGTATCCAAATTATCTTCCAAGTGTTATTAAATTATCTGGCCCAATTCAAAAAGACGCTCTTACTCAAGAAATGCGCCCTATTGTTGAAAAAAGGTTTATTTGCCTAATCATTAGAATAACGATCTGAGAGTTTCTTTTTATGTGACTGAAACACTTCTTCTAGTGGGATATTGTACTTGTTTGCAATCACAATTAAATTACCCAGTACATCTCCTAACTCTTCGGTTAACTCCTGTTTATTTTCCTCATAAGAGCCCCTTATTTCATCCGGCCTATCCCTACCAATCTCAAGAGCTCTTATAGCTCGTGCAACCTCGCCCGTTTCTTCTGCTAAAAAGCCAATACGAATAAATATGTCTAACTCAGACCAGCCCCTACTTTCATAATAATCCTTTACCCATTGTTGAAATTCAGTTACATTCATTTTCATCTAACCTCCAATTCAATACTTTAAGTTTAGCAAAAAATGAAAGTATTATATAATCTTTGATGGTGTGATTCTTTAGGAGGCGAATATATTGAAAAAGTTAGCCGTATTTTGTGGATCGAGTAACGGAGCATCTGATGTCTATATAGAAGGTGCGAAAAAACTTGGTAAAGAACTAGCTAAACGAAATATTGCACTTGTTTATGGTGGAGCGAGTGTTGGAATTATGGGTGCTATTGCAGATTCAGTTCTGAATGAAGGAGGATACGTAATTGGTGTTATGCCAAGTTTTCTAGATAATAGAGAGATAGCTCATAAAAACTTGTCAGAGCTGATCATCGTAGATTCAATGCATGAGAGAAAAGCGAAAATGGCAGAGCTTGCTGATGGATTTATAGCATTGCCTGGTGGGCCAGGAACTTTAGAAGAGTTCTTTGAAATTTTTACTTGGGCTCAGTTAGGGCTCCATCATAAACCATGTGGTCTCTTAAATATAAATCATTATTATGATCCTCTTATTGCGTTATTTAATCATATGTCAGAGGAACAGTTTTTACATGAAAAGTACCGTAACATGGCATTAGTCGATAGTGATCCAAAAGGGATCCTTGATAAATTCAATACATATGAACCACCAACTGTAAAAACTTACATTACTGAAAAACAGATCTGATAGTTAAAAAAACAGACCGAGTCATTACCCTTGGTCTGTTTCCCTATTTAAAATGAGTTTTTCCTAAAATCCATTTCCTATTCTGGTCAAAAAGTAAAAGACACATTCCTAAAGGAAAGCGCCCCACGTTCTAATTCCTCTCTGGTATGCGTTATCGAAAAGCTCTTTCCAAACGGTTTTGATTTATTTAAATATGCCTGAACTTGGCTCTCTCCTTTAGCCACATCCAGACCAACTACTGGAATTTTTTTCTTTATCAAAGTACCCCATGAAAAAGAGGCAGCCAAAGAAATTCAAGGAGTTCCTTAGCAACAGTAAGCAGACATTCCAAGAGGAAGGAAAGTGGCTATCCGCCGTCTTTCTCAGTGGTATTTTTGTTATGCTTATTTTATTCGGCACACTTTTCTTTCTATCGGAAATTCTGGAGAAAGAATACGAATTGAAAGGAATTAAGAAAGGCTACGTACTGGCCATTCCCCTATTAAT
>NZ_JBFUJC010000387.1:0-2771 GCF_056401595.1 Paenisporosarcina sp. P4_E4_2
GCCTATATTAATGAAAAGAGATGCGCATATTCACAGTCCTTTTTGCCCCCATGGAACAAAAGATGAATTTGAATTATATATAGAAAAAGCGATAAAGAACGGCTTTACCGACATCTCATTCACAGAACATGCACCTGCTCCTGAAGGATTTATTGATACGGTCCCTACTAGGGATAGTTTCCTGGATGTAAACTCACTTGAACCTTATATAAACAAACTGCGCCAATTAAAAAAACAATACGCTTCCGATATCTCGATCAACATTGGTTTGGAGTTCGATTATATTGAAGGATACGAAAAAGCAACTGCCCGGATGCTCAATGAAATTGGTCCTACCTTAGATGATTCTATTTTATCTGTCCATTTCCTGCTTTTTGAAAATAAATATACTTGTATAGATTTCTCGGCAGAATCATTAATTGATTTTGCAGGGCAAGTAGGTTCAATTGAAAAAGTCTATGAGCTTTATTACAAAACTCTCCAGTCCTCCATACTAGCTGATTTAGGAAAATATAAACCGAAACGAATTGGCCATCCGACATTAATTCATAAGTTCCAACTTGCTCATGGATTCAAAGTCGATGACCATGATTTCATTATGTCGACATTACAATTAATGAAAGAACATCGTTATGAAATGGACCTCAACAGTGCAGGACTGGCTAAAGAATTTTGTTTGGAACCCTATCCCCCACAACGTTACGTAACAACTGCAAAAAATATGGGAATTCCTCTTGTGTTCGGGTCCGATGCACACAGGGTCCAAGATTTGCATCAATATTATGAGAAAGTTTATACTGATTCGTAAGTTTCTAATTTTAAGAGGTGATTTCATGTTTGAGAAAGCAGCATATGCAGGAAATACAGAACAACAATACAACATGTTAGGAAAACAACTTGACGCTTTACTAAGCGGAGAGTCGAATGTCATGGCTAATTTAAGCAATGCTTCTGCATTACTGAACCAATTTTTCGATCGAATCAATTGGGTTGGGTTTTATATGATGGATGAAGGAGAGCTTGTTTTAGGACCTTTCCAAGGTTTGCCTGCTTGTGTCAGAATTCCTGTTGGTCGAGGAGTTTGTGGAACGACAGTTGCAAAGAAAGAAACGATGGTTGTACCTGATGTACACGCTTTTCCAGGACATATCGCTTGTGACGCGGCTTCCCAATCAGAAATTGTAATACCAATGATTAAAAATGGTGAAGTAATTGGTGTTTTAGACATCGACAGTCCGGAAAAAGATCGATTCCATGAGGAAGATCGCCAAGGACTTGAACAGTTTGTTTCTATATTAATGAAACACATTTAAAAGGACGAGGTTAACCCGTTCAGTTATCTGGTACAAAATCTAAATTAAACATACAAAAAGAGCCCAAATTCGCATATGAATGGGCTTTTTTAAAACACCTAAATTCAGGCTTTGTTAATGATTAATACTTACTATATTCACCGTTTTAGCACTTGTTTTAGCAGACTCACAATTTTGATTGTTTATTTGGTAATATGTACGCTAAAAGTGTTGCTAAATGTCTGCTAATTGCTTGAATGGAAATATAAAAAAAGAAAGTAAATGTAAATACCGAACGCAAAAACATCCAGTCAAAAAGGCTGAGTGCTCGCACCTAATATTTATAAGTCTTATAAACTAAAGCACCCGTTAGTTGAGTAAGAAAACTAAACGAACAATTGCTCCAGTAAGCCAATAAACAGGATTGATAATATTACAGTTGGTATTGAAATTAATATCTTATTTTGCAACCTAATATTCTCGAATCGTCTATATATCTTATTTACTACTCGGTAAACGATTATTGCGATAAATAAACTTATACATATTGCTATTAAATCAACAGAAGTAAATGGTTTACCTAAGTATTTATCTTGGTAAAAGCTGATAACAAAAATGGATGAAAATAGAATGAATTGATAAATACAAAAGCTAACATAATTCAAAGGTGGTTACTCCTATTCGATATCTATTAATGTATCCTTTATAGGATATTTCTACATTTAGTATATAACATCAGGTTTTTTCCTCATGCCCTTATTAAACTAAACTGCCTTGTTAGTCATATGAAATAGAGCTGCTTAAGTAGCCGGATGATCTTCAACTAAAGCACCCGTTAGTTCAATAAGAAGGAGTCGCCAATACAACTCCTTAGTTAAATTAAAACGAGCACTCATTTGCATATTTTAAGGAAGCCAATCATGACAATTATTAGCTAATTGCTGCAAATCCTCTATAAATGTACTAGCGTGATATCCATCACAAACAGCATGATGCACTTGTAATGAAATAGGCAACAACGTTTTATCTTTCTTATTTAAATATTTTCCCCCTGTAATGATGGGTAATAAAAAGTCGCTATCATTATTTATATTTAGGTTAAAGCCAGTAAAACTAACCCAAGGAATACTAGATATAGGAAAAGAATTTTTGGGTTCATTATCTTTTGTAAAGAGACCTTTAACTTCAGCGTATTGCTTTATATCACTTTGATAGTTTTTATAAAAGACATTAAATTCATTAGAAAACTCCGTCCATATGCTTGAGAATGATTTATTATCACTGTGGAAGATTGTATAACTTGGAATCATTTTATCCCAATACCCTAGAACACCCTCGTCATTAAAGCAAGTTCTAAATTCTTCATGAGAATTTACTGTCTTGCTGATCATGTAAATAAAGGTAGGGTATAGCTTAATTCCCTTGGTACGAAGCTGTTCCAATAACGTTGTGATGTCTATATTTGCTGTTATGCTAAAG
>NZ_JBFUJC010000388.1:0-2745 GCF_056401595.1 Paenisporosarcina sp. P4_E4_2
CTCTTCTGCTTTCTCAGTAAGCCATTCATATTGAAAAAATTGCATGTAAATCAATTTCCCCAATGATGCAATACTTAAGCAAAAAAAGAGAAGAACCATTGTCCGAACTCTGATTTTCAATTGCTGAGGCACTCCTGCCTTCATTTTAACCACACCTTGTTTTTTAACAACGTATGATAGGAATGGAGTGCCTATTCAATATTTAATCTTGCGGAAGTGTTTCTTCTCCATCTTTAACCGGCGGTGGTTCTATTTTTTTATTGGTTTCTTCCGGTGTTTCCAATTTAATAACGATCGGGGTCTGTTCGTTCGCGACCGACCCTTTGGAAACACTTTGACTTACGACATACCCTTCTCCGACGACTTCAATGTTTAATCCGGAAAGCTCTTGGTATACCCAAATATGACGTTTAGACCAATTCGTAAAGTCCGGTATCGTGATAGGACCTTGTGTTTTCAACAGGACCAGACTCCCTGGAAGAATTTCAGTACCAGCAGCTGGAAACTGCTCTTGAACTTTGCCATTTTCTCCGATAGTCACTGCATTCATTTTATGTTCAAGCATGGTACTTTGAGCCATCGCCAAATCTTTATCTTTCACGTCCGGCAGTGTCACTGATGGAATGGATTTTACTTGCTGTGGTTTGATGTTCATGTATTTCAAACTATTTTCAGTCACGGATTTGAATATTTCCGAAACAGGAATGGATCCCACTTCACCATCTTTTAATTTCGGTTTAGAAACCGCCACATATACCACCAACTGTGGATCTTCTGCGGGAGCCATGCCAAGGAATGAATACAAATAGTTTTCATACCCTTTCTGATAGCGTCCAAACTCATCCGGAATTTCCGCAGTTCCCGTTTTTCCGGCCACCGTATAATCCGTCAGTTCAAATCTTTTAGCCGTCCCGTGTTCAGCCGTAACCGTAGAGGCCAATAACTCCCGCATTTTTTTTGCAGTTTCCGCAGAAATAGGTTTACCTGCTTGTTCCGGTTTTGAGTCATGCATGACCTCATTGGTAGAGGGGTTTACTATTTTTTCGATAACATACGGTTTCATCATGACTCCATCATTAGCAATGGCTGTTTCGGCTTGAATCAGTTGCATAGGGGTCACAGTGGATCCTTGACCAAACGTAGAAACCAGACGGTCGATCGGCCACTTACTGATAATTTCCCCGCTTGCTTCATTTGGCAGGTCAATGCCTGTTTTCTTGCCAAAGCCAAATTTGTCCAAGTATTCAAGGAAGACGGTGTCACCCAGTCTCTCTAGTAAATAAGCCATGGCAACGTTTGAGGATCGTTGGAATCCTTCTTCAAACGTAATCGTACCCCATCCTGTACGATTGTGGTCACGGATTGTTCGGTCGAGTAATGTATATTGTCCCGATTGGTACCAAGCGTTCGGATCCCATTTGCCTTCTTCCATGGCAGCAGCAACCGTAAACGTCTTCATCGTGGAACCTGGTTCTATCGTATTTTCAATAGTTTCATTCAACCAGTTTGTTGTCAGTCCTTCACGTGTTTCCGGATCGAAAGAGGGACGCTGGCTCATGGCCAGAATTTTACCCGTCTTCGGATCTGCGACCATCGCTACTATTTTCTCAGGATTATACTGTTCCTCAACACGACTCATGGCATCTTCAAGGAAATTCTGGACTGTTTTATCCAGCGTCAGATGAATGTTATGCCCATCCTGTGCAGGCGTCACCATTTCTTCAGAATTCGGTAGTAGATACCCCCATAAATCACTTTCGTATTGCACTTTTCCATTTTTCCCAGTTAATTGCTTGTTATAAATCGATTCAAGACCCATTTTACCTACTGTCTGGAAAGTGCCATCTTCCTGTTCTTCTTTCACGGCAAAACCAATTAAATGAGAAGCAAATGTCCCATTTGGGTAAAAACGTTTTAAATCTTTGACAAAAACGAGACCAGGCAATTTATGCTCCGAAATTTTCGTCATGACTTCATGACTGATATCTCTGCCAGYAGAACCAAATTCAACTTGATAAACGTCTTCTTTCGATAAACGTTCCATTATTTTCTCTTTTGATAATGGAATGTATTCAGCAAGTACAGTTGCCGTTTTCTCCACATCATTTACATGTTGCGGATTTTTTGCATCTGCCGTTGCTTCTGGACTGAGCACCGCTACTAATCGGTAGCTCAATGTATCTTCCGCAATAATTTCACCGTTTTTATCGAGAATTTTACCTCGACTCGAAGTAATCACTTGTTCTCTTTCATATTTAGCGGCTGCTTTTGCTGCAAGCGCTTGCCCATCCGCTTCTCCCGTGACCTGAATAAATATCATCCTTGACAACAATAGAAAAAAGAGCCCTCCGTAGAACAATAACATCAGAAAGGCTCCCCATTGAAATCGAAATTTCTTCTTCATTGTCCCGGTACGACCTTCACATTTTGCTCGTTCAGTTTCAAGCCAAGTGCTTTAGCTTTTTCCCAAACTCGCTCATACTTTGAGAGCTCACTAACTTGAATGGACAAATCTGTATTCTGTTTTTTTGTTTCATCGATTTGCTGTTCAATTGATCGAATGTCTTGAGCAGATGTGTGAATGCTTGCTTGTGTCTGTAAAATCATCACACAAAACAATGCAACGACGGATACGAAGACTGCAAATAATATTTTCTCACCTTTAGTAAAAATTTTCCGTTCCGGCTTAGTCGACGGATGGATGGCAGGCTGTGGATTAACGACAGGCTGCTTTATGTCTGTAAG
>NZ_JBFUJC010000389.1:0-2740 GCF_056401595.1 Paenisporosarcina sp. P4_E4_2
GCTTACAGTTATTCACTTCACACAGAACATCTTGAGCCATAGTATCACACCTCCTATTTTGTTATTATTAGCAAATTTGAGGTGACTGATACTTTTTTTATTTAAGTGGAGTGTAATTCTTACTGTATGTGTTAAAAGTTAAGCAAAAGGCTGCCGAGCAAAGCGAATAGCCCCGTTATTAAAACCTTTGAATTGCGCCACACGCTGATGCTTAGTGGGTGTTTCTATTCTATTTGAGAGGACAATTGATAGAATGATGACTGATATTCTAGAATAAATATTTTCCTCTATATCACATAACTTTATGAAAGAAAAGACGGGAAATGCAACATAATTTTCTGTATGATGGGGGATAGAGAGTTTTGAAAGGAGTGACTTCCATGTACGTGATGTCACAAACTGGCTGGGTAGAAGTCATTTGCGGAAGTATGTTTTCCGGGAAATCAGAAGAATTAATTCGTCGTGTACGACGCGTGCAATTTGCGAAACAAAAAATTGCCGTGTTCAAACCACGTATAGATAATCGTTACAGTGAAGAAGAAGTCGTAAGCCACAATGGCACGAAAGTGATTGCAATGCCAGTTGAGCGATCAAAAGATATATGGGCGCATATTTCGGATGAATATGATGTCATTGGAATCGATGAAGCCCAATTCTTTGATGAAGGAATTGTGGATGTCGTGGAGCGTTTAGCGAATCATGGATTCCGCGTCATTGTTGCCGGTCTGGATCAAGATTTCCGAGGGGAACCATTTGGACCAATGCCAAAACTAATGGCAGGTGCTGAACAAGTAACGAAATTGCAGGCTGTTTGCCAAGTGTGCGGTTCACCTGCAAGTCGAACGCAACGCCTTATTAACGGAGAGCCAGCTGGCTATGAAGATCCAATTATTTTGATTGGAGCAACAGAAGCTTATGAACCCCGTTGCCGTCACCACCACGAAGTACCAGCAGGCGTTACTCATCAAACTTCATTAGTGTACGAGAAAGAGTAGCGATTGCTGCTCTTTTTCTTTTTGGCTTTGTAAAACAATACTGTTCTTTTGCTAGACGAAAATGTACTCTTTCGTTTGTTTTTCAATATCAACAGCATTCATTGCCGGTTCGTCTGCGGAAAGGGAGCAGATTCCTTTACGTTATATCCAGCTAAGCTGTAGTGGCAATTTCGCCTCTTTTTCTATATAATTATACTGTTAATCACATGAACGGATGAGGTGAAAGTATGTTTGATCGCTTACAATCGGTAGAAGACCGATATGACCGCTTAAATGAATTGCTCAGTGACCCTGAGATTGTTAATGATATGAATAAACTACGTACGCTTTCGAAAGAACAGTCGGACTTACAAGATACGGTCAATGCATACCGTGAATACAAACAAGTCAAAGAGCAGCATGCTGATGCGAGAGCCATGCTTGACGATAAGCTCGATGCAGATATGCGTGAAATGGTGAAAGAAGAAATGAACGATTTGGCGGCTCAAATTGAAGAGCTGGAAGAACGTTTGAAACTGTTATTGATTCCGAAAGACCCGAATGATGAAAAGAATGTAATCATGGAAATTCGTGGAGCTGCCGGTGGAGACGAAGCTGCTCTATTTGCAGGGAACTTATTCCGCATGTACAGCCGCTACGCAGACACGCAAGGCTGGAAAATTGAAATTATGGATGCTTCTCCTACTGGAATTGGTGGCTATAAAGAAGTGATCTTCATGATTAACGGTAACGGAGCGTACTCGAAAATGAAATATGAAAACGGTGCTCACCGTGTTCAACGTGTTCCTGAAACGGAGTCTGGTGGACGCATTCATACGTCGACAGCAACCGTTGCATGTCTTCCAGAAGTGGAAGAAGTAGATGTAGAAATTCATGAAAATGATATTCGTACAGATACGTATGCATCTTCAGGTGCCGGCGGTCAGTCCGTTAATACAACAATGTCAGCTGTTCGTCTAACACATATTCCGACTGGCACAGTAGTAACTTGCCAAGATGAAAAGTCACAAATTAAAAACAAAGCTAAAGCCATGACGGTTCTTCGCGCACGTGTTGCAGATAAATTCCGTCAAGAAGCACAGGCTGAGTATGACGCTGTCCGTAAATCTGCAGTCGGTTCAGGAGACCGTTCAGAACGAATTCGCACATACAACTATCCACAAAATCGCGTGACCGACCACCGCGTTGGATTGACCATTCAAAAATTGGATCAAATCATGGAAGGTAAACTCGATGAAATCGTGAATGTTCTCATAATGACGGACCAATCCGAAAGACTTGAGCGCATGAATGAAACCAATGTGTAAATATGTATACGAGGCTCTCGCGCGAGCCTCGTCTTTTTTAATAGAAAACGGTCGAGAAGAACCAGTCGCGCGTATGTTGCTACAACATGTTTTAAATAAAACACACGTCCAGTTACTCATGGATATGCGTGAAGAAATTTCAGACAGCCAATTCAATCAGTATTGGTCACTCATTGAACAGCACAAAGACGGAAAGCCTGTTCAATACATTATCGGGTCGGAAGAATTTTATGGTCGAACGTTCTCTGTCAATGAACATGTCCTTATTCCACGCCCTGAGACGGAAGAACTTATTGTGGAAACGACTGCCCGTATAAAGCGTTTGTTCAACAATCAAACGGAGTTAAATCTTGCGGATATTGGGACAGGCAGTGGGGCAATCGCCATTACAATGAAGGCTGAAGTTCCTGCTTTACAAGTCACAGCAACCGATTTATC
>NZ_JBFUJC010000390.1:0-2729 GCF_056401595.1 Paenisporosarcina sp. P4_E4_2
TCGTTTTAGCTGTATAAATCTGAAAATTAAAATTACTATCAAAGTCAGTATAGATAGAACCGAAATAGGAGGGAATTAAATGGGCGCTCGTACAGGAAAAGAATATATCGAAGGCATAAAAAAACGGAACACTGAAGTGTGGATTCACGGGGAGAAAGTGGAAGACGTCACGACACACCCTGCCTTTAAAAACGTTGTGGAAAGTGTAGCTGGACTATATGATCTGCAACATGAGAAGCCAGAGAAGATGCTTTATACTTCACCGACTTCTGGCAAAAAAGTTGGGCTTTCCTTTATTGCACCGAAAACCAAAGAAGATTTATTTAGAAGACGTGAAATGCATTCCGAATGGGCTGGTTTTTCCGGCGGCATGATGGGACGTTCTCCAGACTATTTAAATACAAGCATTATGGCTTTTGGTACCGCCAGTGAATTCTTCGCACAAGAAGGTGGCGGCAGTAAGCAATTTGCCAAAAATGCCAGAGACTATTATGAATATGCACGTGAAAATGACATCAGCTTAACTCATACATTAATCCACCCACAAGTGAACCGATCGACATTGACTCAATCGGATCAAAAAGATCCTACACTATCCGCACGTATAACCAAAAAGACACCAGACGGAATTATTGTAAACGGTTGCCGCCTGTTGGCCACTTTAGGTGGTATCACTGACGAACTGGTCGTTTTCCCTTCCACTATCAATCGGACTCCAGGAACGACGGACGATCCGTATGCTTTCGCATTCGCTATTCCAAATAATACGGCAGGGCTGAAATTCCTGTCTCGTGAATCCTTCGACTATGGGAAGAGCAAATGGGATCATCCGCTCGGTGCCCGTTTTGACGAAAGTGATGCGATTATCTCGTTTGAAGACGTTTTTGTTCCTTGGGAAAGAGTATTTGTAAGCGAAAGTACAAACATCTGTAATCGTACGTATACGGAAACGAATGCGGTCATACATATGACGCATCAAGTCATCGCCAAAAACACGGTGAAAACAGAGTTCATTCTCGGTGTGGTCGTCAACATGATGGAAGCAATCGGAATTGATCAGTTCATGCATGTAAAAGAAAAAGCGAGCGAAATCATGGTCATTTTGGAAGTGATGCGTTCTCACCTGTACCGCGCCGAACACAACGCCAAAATCGATCAATATGGCAATATGACACCAGACTTTGAACCGTTGAACGCAGCCCGTAACTGGTACCCGAAAATGTACCAACGGATGAATGAAATCATTAAAATTCTTGGCGCATCCGGCTTGATGGCATTGCCAACAGAAGCAGACTTCAGTAGTACGGATGTCGGAACATTAGTTCATCGTTACACGCAAGGTGCCAACATCAATGGTGAGGAAAAAGTTCAATTATTCCGCTTAGCATGGGATATTTCAATCAGTGCCTTCGGTAACCGCCAAGCACTGTATGAGTACTATTTCTTCGGAGATCCAGTGCGGATGTCTAATGCTTATTACGATCAATTCGACAAGCAACCATATAAAAACATGGTGAACGACTTCCTGAACAGAGCGAAAAAAGAAGCGGGTATTTTATCTTAATCAAATAATAGACTCGTTAAGTTAGTGGAAGGGAGATTTGAATATGCACAATGATGAACATGAAGTGGATGATCGATTGTTTCGCAATGCAATGGGAAGTTTCGCAACCGGTGTCACAGTCATAACGACCGAAGTCGCTGGTGAGGTACATGGCATGACCGCAAATGCGTTCATGTCGATTTCATTAAACCCGAAACTTATCGCCGTCAGCATTGGGGAAAGAGCTAGAATGCTGCAACATATCAAAGAAGCAAAACAATTTGCTGTCAATATCCTGACGTCCAAACAAGTAAATGAGTCCAAGCAATTCTCCGGTCAGTTAAATTTAGAGGATGAAATAACGTTCTCTTCATATAAAGGACTTCCTGTTCTTCCGGATTCACTGGCAGTTGTGACGTGTAAACTACATAGCGAATATGTAGCTGGCGATCATACCATTTTTATCGGGCAAGTAACGGGCGTCAAACTGGAACAACATGACCCGTTGCTCTACAGCCAGGGAAAATATCGTGAACTGAAAGAACTTCAGGAATAACATTGACGTACATTAATTCCTTAAAGGAGTAGATGAATTTGGCATACACAGAAGCGAAAAGAAAATTAAGAGGGTCCATTTGTCCGGTCGTTACCCCGTTTACAGAAGACGGCGCAATTGATGAAAAAGCATTTATTGAGTTAATTAACTGGCAAATTGAAAGTGGCAGTCATGGGATTTCCGTTACGGGGACAAGCGGGGAACCGAGCTCTTTGACAATTGCTGAACGAAAAAGAGTGATGGCCCTTGCAAAAGAAACTATAGCCGGCCGTGTCTTTTTCGCGCCTGGAACAGGGTCGACAAACCATGACGAAACATTGGAATTGACAAAGTACGCTGAAGAAATCGGTGCTGATGCTGCGATGGTAATTGTGCCTTATTACAACAGGCCAAATCAGGAAGCCCTTTACCAGCATTTTAAAACAGTCGCAGATTCAGTGACAACACCGATTATCATTTACAATATCCCGGGTCGTTCTGCAGTCAATATGGAAGTAAGCACGATGAAACGTTTAGTGGAAGATTGCCAAAATATCGTCGGTGTAAAAGAAGCGAACAAAGACTTCGAGCATGTCAACCGTGTATTGCTGAACTGCGGCAGAGACTTCCTTTTGTATTCAGGAATCGAAC
>NZ_JBFUJC010000391.1:0-2715 GCF_056401595.1 Paenisporosarcina sp. P4_E4_2
AGATTTACAGTAAATGCGGCTACTATTTAAAACGTGATGATTGGGAAACTTACTATAATCAGGCAATGAAACTTTACGAGCAATTGCATCTATACAATCAGTGGGCATCGCTAGCGATGTTTAAAGGGTTAATCAAGTTCAACCAACACGCTTACGAAGAAGCCTTGTCGATTATTTTGGAAGAACATGCCCGTTTTGATTCACCCGCTATCAAACTGGATGCCGTGACCACCCTTGACTACATGTACATTGAATCCATTTTATATTCGGCAGTTGGCAAATATGAAGAATCCCAGTTGAAAATGAATGAAGCCTTATCTTACTCAAAAGAAGAACGAATTTTTTACCGCATCGACGATTTATATCGATTGGCTGGAGCCCAGGCCATTATCAACGGAAACGATGCGGACCGTGAATACTATCTCCGCAAGGTCAGACAATACGGAGAATTCGCAGAAAATCTTTATTCCACAGCCATGGCAGAATTACTGGAAGCACATTATTACAACTCCTATGCACATGAGTACGATAAAGCGCTGACCCATATCGAACATTTTCTAGAACTCGGAAAAGAACTGTATAAGAATACAGAGGATACCAACCACTACCTGCTCGAAAAAGGAAAATCATTATTCGGGCTGGGTCAAATCAATAAAGCGCTGACGCTACTAAACCAATATAAAGTGCCCGACTATTCCCATCACCCACTTGATTTATCAATGAGTTATGAGGTTCATGCCTATCGTGCGAAATGCTACGCTAAACTTGGTGATAAAGAAAAAGCGGTGAATGAAGCCAAGATTGGTCATGACTTGATTCTACCGTTACCCGAAACACCATATAAAACGTTTATTCTCCATACGTATAACGACTTGCTAAAAAGCAGTGACTCCTTCTGAGTTCACTGCTTTTCATATGCTTTGTAATGATGAAGCCACAATAGGAATTTCTCGAAAGCTTCTTCAAAATCTGGCYGAATGAGTGACAGTTGGGCCCACTTTCTTTGCTTCAAATATTCACTTTGAGCATGAAGATCAAATCCAGAAAGTCTCGCATCCTTGACAAGGTACTCCGTTTTCGACGGAACTTTGAGGGTCACAATCATTGGATAGCCCTGCCCAGTCAAAAATTCAAGCTCTTTGTTGGTTTCCGCCATTAAAAGCGTTTGATAGCGGGTATTTAACAAGTCATAACGTTCATTTTGCCTGTATGCACCCAACGCAATCTCAAGGCTTGCAAGCATTTGAGAAGAATAAGTGAATGGGATTTGACCATTCGAATAACACCCCAGATCCAAATATGTTGGAATGGTGTGTGATTCTTCGATTATGTGATTTGAAAAAACCATTGCCATTCCAGACATCGAACCGATTGCTTTCCCACTTACACCCGATGCCAAGTAGATGTTTTTAAGCTGAAAGCGAACTGCGCCGAACGAACTGACACAATCCATACACACCTTGATTCCAAGTTCATTACAAAGTTTCTTAATCGGAGCCACATCATTCAGCATCCCTGTGGAGGTTTCCCCATGTGTCAGTAAAATCCATCCGTACATACCAGACTTCAAATGATGTTCCACTTCTGAATAATCGAATGGCTCTCCCCACTCCATTTCTATAGTGTCGTACGCCAGACCCCATCTTTGAGCCTGTTGTTTCAAACGTTCCCCAAATGCACCATTAACCAAAATTACCCCTTTGGATTCGAGCTGTGTAATTTGGGCGATCATGGCTTCATTGGCAAGTGTCCCGCTTCCTGCCAGCAAATGAACATGTGATGCCCCTGCCATTTCCAAGAGCATGGTCCGTACCCGTTTCAGAGACGCTTCAAATTGATATGACCGATGGGAGATCGGTGAGCGCTGAAAAACTTTTTTCATTTCCACACTTAATTCATTCGGACCCGGATAGAAAGTATAGCGCTTGCTTTGAAAGCGAGCAGCAACCGATTGTTCATAATGCTGTTTAGTCAAATACATGGGGACAAAAACGGCTTCCCCACTTCCTACAGGTTTTCCAAACGCTTTGAAACCGAGTTGGTCGTAAAGTTTTAATTCCCGGACGGTTCCTGAAATGACCGCTGCCCCATAGCCTTTTTCATAGGCATGGTCAGCCAATGCACGTGCCAGCATGAAAAATACACGACCGTTCCGATGATCTTTGCGGACCGAAAGCAATCGTATTTCACATAATTTGCCGTCCAACGCTTCTTCAGGAAGCCCATGTTCTACCGGTCCCATTTTGCGGTCCAGGGAAAATGGGCGTTCATCACGAAGTGCAATCATTCCCACTAGTTCTTGGTTTTTCAGTACGATTAAATATGTATTCTCAGCATGGAATTCGTCTGTACGTTTGCCACTCGGATGGTGTTCATGCTGAGGTATCTCCTCTACGAATGTTTCATAATTCAGTTTAGCTATTGCCTCAAATTCTTTCTCTGTTCGAGCGATTTTACACCAATACATTGCATGCACCTTCCACTTTATTAAATTGGACGTTTTAGGGGACTGGAAGTTCTGTCATTTTAAAGAAATTTTATACAGTTCCCTTTAAAACCCCCATGCTCAAAAAAAAGATGGGCTGTGCATATCCTTTGCACGGCCCTTATTCACAAATTCTTATGGTTGTTTGAATCCTTTTCTTCCACGTTCATCGGTAACGGGGCAACTTCAACCCTGCCCGTTTTTTCAGACGATACGGTCGTTTCTAAGTT
>NZ_JBFUJC010000392.1:0-2708 GCF_056401595.1 Paenisporosarcina sp. P4_E4_2
AAGTGTTCTGTAAGCATTTGTGCAAATTCACGCAGTATTTCTTTATGTTCATCTTTAACAGCTTCATCAGAGAAATATGTAGCAGAGACATAGTTTACACGCTGTTCATCTTCTTCATAAATTAAATCTGGAATTTCAAAATCATCAAATGTGGCAGGTCGAAATTCATCTAAAATGGCTAAAGCATAATGTTGGTCGCCAATTCGAATATCCCACACTTCAAAGTCCCTTAATCTAATTTTACGTTCAAAATAATCAATCACACTTATACGTCCCCTTTCAATTTTTTTAACTGCTGATAATCAATCAAAATTACATCTTCTTATTCAACTATTCTGCCCCGTTAGTTAAATAAAAAGAGCTGCCTTAGCAACCCAATGATATTGAACTAAAGTACCTTGTTGAAATAGAAATTAACTTTCCGATGTTTGTTTGATTTCTATTAACTCCCATTGCCCATCAGTGTACTGCATTTTACCTTCAACAGTTACCACATCTTCATCTGACCTATACTTTGAACCCTTGAAGTTAGCAAATTCAGCGTCTTGGTAAAAATTAATTTCCTCAATTGTTAATAGAATACCAGTTAACGTATTTGAATCAGCATCAAATAAATTCTCTTCTCTTAATTCATCTAAAGTTAAGTCCAAAACTTCAACTTCGTCCGGAGATTTGAAGAAAGTTTTTACTATTTGTTTTTGCTCCTCTCTCAAACCATTGATATTACTCAAATCAATAGATATATATTCAATATCGTTATTTAATGATTCTTCTTCATTCATAAGTGATTCTAACAAGAGGGTATAGGCTTCTTCAGCATTTTGGGACACGACCTTAACATTATTATTACTACATGCAGAAACTAATAAAGTTATTAATAAAAGTAAGAAATATTTACTTTGCATCTTTTGTTCCCCTCTCTGAATTGGTCTTGTTTAAATATCGCCGGTAATGTGGTATTAGTTTGAAGTTCATTTCCTAAATTCGAAGTCCTTCACCCTCTGTGGTATAAATGCTAATAAAACAATTACTAATAATGCCATTAACACCTTTATAAATGTTTTCAAATACATCCCCCTTAAGTGACAGGAAAATTCAAACCATTTATTAATACGTTTCTTTATCCTAAAAGTTCCAATTCCTTATTCAACTAACCTGCCTCGTTAGCTCAATAAGAAAAGGGCTGATAATCAGCCTGATGATCTTAACTAAAGCACCTGTTAGTTGAATTATGCACGAGGAAGACTAGCCTCCAAACATTCTGTAAATGTGATTGTCCTTAAAAATTGATTTAGCCGTCTACGATGAAAACCATTTAATTGCATAACGATAACCAGCTAACTTCGTTGGTATGAAAGGGATGACAAAATTCTTGTCATCCCTTTCATACCAACGATAATAATCTTGGCTAGGATTATGTTAGAATTCTTTAGATAATATATTCGAAGGGAGAAAACATTATGGAAATCGGATCGAAATTAAAAAAAGCTAGATTAGAAAAAAAGCTTACTCAAGAAAATGTAGCAAATATACTAAATGTTTCCCGATCCACTATTTCTAGTTGGGAAGTGGGAAGAAGTTATCCTGATTTAGATAACTTAGTATCTATTAGTAATTTGTATGATGTTTCTCTTGATAATCTATTACGAGAGGATTCTAAAATGGTCAAAAAACTTTCTTTAGATACTAAACAGAAAAAAAGATTTGAAATTTTAACAGCATTATTACTCATTTTTRTTGGCATTATATTTGGTTACATGTTCATGCTATCAACGACCATCAAAACGGGTGTAGATATTTCGCTCAATGGAATCGAAATTTTTGATATTACACTTTCAAGCGTTAGTCAAAATGATGCGGATACCGCAATCACTTTTAAAGCGACATCAGAAAATATATTTTATCGGATAGAACCTGAATTTGCTTTAGTCTATGTGGAAGATGAATCAATTTATATAATTCTAGATACAATATTTGATCCTTTCTCAATTGTAGCAAACAAAGAAACACCACAAAGTAACTCTTTCATGGCTCCAGACTCATTTTCAGACGAGACAAAAGTTTATTTGATAGAAGATGTCAAAGAAGGAAACATGAAATTACTTGGTACCCTTGGAAATCTTACCAAGTAATTTAAAACAACTAAAAAACAGTAGCTAAAACGGACGGTTTTTACTTACTGTTTTTTGTTTTTTTCTAATAACTAGTGTTATGTCAGCCTGTCATTCAACTACCGTTAATCCAAATTCTTATTCAACTAAACTGCCCCTTTAGTTAAGAAGAAAAAAAGAGCTGTATGCACAGCTCAACAATTTTTTACCAAAGCCTCCGTTAGTTCAACAAGAAAGAAGCATTGTATGTTCCCACTACGACATAAAAAGCCAGCAAATCTCTGCTGACTTAAAGACCTCTTTTTGAGTTAATTCAGTCGTTACTTCAATAAGAATATTATAATTTCTTTTCCAAAAAGGTTAGAGATATATTTTCATTTACTGTGATTTCTTTAATATTTTCGAAATCATTCTTTTTATAAAAACTTACTGCTGGAGTATTTTTAGAGCCTGYCGCTACTTTTATTTTTTCAGCTTCGAAATTTCTTATTACATAATCTAAAAGTTTCTGAGCAATCCCTTTTCTAAAATGGGTTGGATGCACAATTAGTCTGTGTATATCAACAACATTATCTTCTACTTCCAATGATATTGCAC
>NZ_JBFUJC010000393.1:0-2705 GCF_056401595.1 Paenisporosarcina sp. P4_E4_2
GTTTGAAGCATTAGAACAAGCATGGACAGATAAAGAAGAGTTCTTTGCTAAAACATTGAACCATATGGCTGGATTCCGCTTGGCCGTTTACAAAAAACGTGGCTGGGATTCAATATTAAAAGAACCATTGCAAATAAATCGAATGAAACAGCAAACATTGGATGCTATGTGGGGCGCAATCAGCGCGCATAAAGCTCCATTTGTAGAATATTTAAAGCGTAAGGCTGAGCTGGTAGGAGCAGATGCCATGCATTGGTACGATTTAGACGCGCCAGTAACTGAATCTACTCAGAAAGTGTCATACCAGGAAGGTGCAGAGTTCATTTTAAAACACTTCGGCAAATTCGGTCCGGAGCTTGAGAAATTCTCACGACAGGCATTTGAAGATGAATGGATTGAGGCAGAAGACCGCCCTAATAAACGACCAGGTGGTTTCTGTACTGGGATGCCTCTATCACAGCAGTCCCGTATTTTTATGACATATAGTGGAACGATGTCCAACGTTGCAACATTGGCACATGAACTTGGTCATGCTTTCCATTCATATGCACTTCGTCCTGTACATTGGATGAATCGTCAATATGCAATGGGAGTTGCAGAAACAGCTTCTACATTTGCTGAAATGATTGTAGCTGATGCAGCAGTAAAAGAAGCATCAACAGCTGATGAAAAATTGGCATTGCTTGAAGATAAGATTCAACGAAGTGTCGCATTCTTCATGAACATTCATGCACGATTTTTATTTGAAACTCGTTTTTATGAGGAGCGTAAAAAAGGAATTGTTTCTGCTGCACGCTTAAATACATTGATGGAAGAAGCGCAACGTGAAGCATTTGGAGATGGATTAGGTGAAGTTCATCCGCATTTCTGGGCATCAAAACTGCATTTCTATATCACACATGTACCATTCTATAATTTCCCTTACACATTCGGTTATTTATTCAGCTTAAGCATTTATGCGAAAGCAATTGAAGAAGGCTGCAGTTTCGAAGAAAAGTATATCTCCCTACTTCAAGATACGGCAATCATGTCTGTTGAAGATTTAGCAATGAAGCATTTAGGAGAAGATATCACTCAACATGCGTTCTGGGAAAAAGGCATAGCACTATGTATTAAAGATGTGGAAGAGTTTCTGTCGTTAACTTCATCTAAAGGGTGATTTTCAATGATTTTACTGGACGGACAAACTTGTTTTTTACGAACATTAGATGAAAATGATGCTTCAGATCTCACCAATCTAGTATTTAAGAATCGACATTATTGGTCAATTTATGAACCAAGGCATCAGGATTCATACTTTACCGTAGCAGTACAAAGAGAAAAGATTCTAGAATCACTTCACCATATGAAGAACCAACGCGAATTCAGCTTCGGCATTTATGATAGACAGTCGGGGGAACTAATTGGTCATATTTCTATGTACAGTATTAAACGCCTACCTTTTTCAAGTGCTTTCATTGGTTATTCTATAGATGAATTGAATGTGGGCAAAGGGGTTGCGACAGAGGCGGTTCAACTTCTGGTCAAGTATGGAATGGAAGTTATAGGGTTACACCGCATTGAAGCATATGTTTCTCCGCGTAATGTTGGTTCAATGCGTGTCTTAGAAAAAGCAAAAATGCAAAAAGAAGGCTTGTTAAGACAGCTACTATTCATTAATGGTGAATGGGAAGATCATTACATTTATGCAATTTTAGAAAATGATTATTGAAAAGGCAAGGCCGCTTGGCGGAAATGGCGTAAAATGATGAATGGCTGGTTTCTCAATTGAGAAACCAGTTTTTTTATGTCGATTTCCCGGGAAATATTAGATGTTATAGGCTGATATGTTTACATATTTTCAACCCAATCATATAATAAACTGAAATCCAATAAGAATGGTAGGTTTTAATATGAAAACAATTCCGAAGCCTCTTGTGATGGCGAATCAATGGACAATTGTCATATCAGTAGTCATTTCGCTTATTACACAATCCGCGTGGATGTTATTGATTCCTTTAGTTTCATGTCTTTTAAGTTTATTTACAGGATTCAATCCTGTTTTAGCCATAGTTAAGAAATTTTTAAACAAGCCAGCAAATGAATATGCCCAAGAAGATTATGACCAGCTACAATTTAACCAATGGTTGGCCGTTGGGTTTTTATTAATTGCGACGATTAGTTTCTTTATGAATTGGGGTATTTTGTTTAACATTGCAACTGTTATGGTGGGATTAGCAGCATTGATAGCTATTATGGGGTTTTGTATCGGATGCTTCATTCGTTTCCAATACCAACAATGGAATTATCGACGCAAAAAATCAGCAGAACAGTAAAAAAGAGCCTAACATGGACTGCACCCCAATTGTTAGACACACTAACAATTGGGGTGCAGTTTTTTTATGTTTCTTATTCCACAAGTGTAAGTCTGCCTGTTGCGGGATCAATGACCAAACCGTGAACTGGAAAATCTTTGACCATTAGGGGATGATTTTTTACCATATCCACACTATGTCTGACACTTTCGCTCACATCTTCAAAGCCACGCAGCCATTCGTTCAATTCCACACCCGAATAGCTCAGCATATCGATTGTTTCTTGAGCAATTCCCCGATCAATCATTTTCTGCAGCATGACATCCGGTTTGATGGCACTCATCCCGCAGTCGTAATGACCAATTATGTAAATTTCTTCTGCATTCAATTCATATACAGCTACAAGTAAAC
>NZ_JBFUJC010000394.1:0-2691 GCF_056401595.1 Paenisporosarcina sp. P4_E4_2
TATCAATCCATAGGTGAATTATTGTTTGAGCTTAAGTTACGAAAAAATATCATATTAAGTGCAAGAGCCATGAATCAAAGCAATGTGCGGTTTGAAATACTTGAAAATTCCCGTGGTAATCCTCAATACTGGCAATTGACGAGTACCGGCGGATTCCTGCTGCGGCATGGAGTAAAACCATCAGACGCGATTCAAGATATCTACATGAACAGTTCACAATATGCTTTTGAATGTGCTACGGCAATGGTCATTATCTATTACCATGCGGTCCTAAACACTATGGGAGAATCCTTATTTAATCAATTATTTCAAAACATCTATTTATACAGCTGGCAAAATGATTCTGAACTCCAAATAAAACCGTATTATACAGGCCATTTTTTGCCTGGAGATGTCATATATTTTGAAAATCCGGACTTCGACCCGAGAACCCCTCACTGGAGAGGGGAGAATGCCGTTGTTTTAGGAGATGGTACGAATTTTGGTCATGGGTTAGGAATAATGACAGCTGAACAAATGATTCATGCTCTGAATCAAACCAGAATGCCAGGGGCAAATCAATCAGCCTATCWGACAAATGTAGTTGCAAGACCATCTTTTAAACATTTGGCGAAACTTTCGATGTCGCAACCAGGTTATTTGATTCATAATTACCAACATATCGTCCATCATAACGAAAGTTCGATTCCAATTGATCGATACATGTTCTAATCGTAATCGCATCGTTCCCTGAGCCATACTGTGAATAAAAAACACAATAACAATTGTCACATTTCAAAAAAGTTATGTCTCACTACTTTACAAACTTTGAGAAAAAAGTTTTTATACCACTCTGGTTTCCCTTTATTTTGTGTTACTTTATGCGCTGAATTTCCCATCCAATCTTTTTGGATTGTAAAGAACCCCAATACGGAACTGTAATTCCTAATCGTTCGTCCTGTGTACTTTCGAGACCTAAGAATCCCTTCTGCAGAGAAGCTAATTCCACCATTTTATCCGCCATTTCCCGTAACTCCTGCCTACTTCCGGTCTATGTGAAGAAAAAATCACTGCGTAATAAGGTGGTTCAGGAGTTATTGCTATTCCACTCATATGTAAGTCCCACTAAAAAATCACTTTTGAAACAATATTAGAAATTTAAACATAATTTCAGCTCTCCTTGTTCAACTAACCTGCCCCGTTAGTTGAATAAGAAATGGACTTACTCCTTATTGAAGTAAAGCACGCGTTAGTTAACAGGCATGTTAGGATATTTGTTTACTTCACACAAGAAAAAGCCAATACAACTGGAATTCGCTGTCTTCTTACAAATTCTTCTTCGCTACTGAAATGTTCACGTTTTGGTGTACCTTCACGTAAATCTAGTACTGTAAAGCCAACTTGTCTAAGTGCTATAAAATAATTTTCAATTGTACGATGATACTTAACCACTATTTGATCAATCCAAGGCTCTTTTCTTTCACCCTCATGGAAATAGTCATCAACAATCCAATTACCGCGTTTGTCCCCAGATTGCTTACTAACAAATGATGAAGTTGTTAGTGGATGCTGGATACTAAAAGCAAATCTTCCGTTTCCTTTAAGTGTTTTATGAGCATCTTGAAACAGGCGGTTAATGTCTGTAACACACCTGCTTCGTTAGTTCAATAAGGAAAATGGCTGCTTGAGCATCTTGTCAAAAATTTACTCATCTTCTTTTTGATGATCAGGTACAGATAATGCAATCAAAATAATTAGTCCAATTAATAACTGAAAACTAGGGAGACCAAATAGATACCCTTTGTTGTAACTATCAATAATTCTCATTGCCTGAAAAGAAATAAAAATTATCATAAGTATTATTAACGCAATTCGATACTTAAATTTAATACTCATTTCTTAACTCCCTTTCTAAATACTGTTCAAAACTGCCCCGATAATTCAAGTAGGAAAAGAGTTGCCTTCAGCAGCCCAATGATATTCAACTAAAGCATTCGACTCCAAGTAGACATAACACCCGGATTGGGAAGTATTCGATTTCATTACTCCACAAGAAAAGCTGCCCTTTAAAGGCAGCTGGCTTCACATTTGTATATATACCGACTGACATAATGTTAAATAAAAAAATCGTCCGTTCAATCGGACGATTTTTTCTTATTGTGCTACTTCGCTGGCAATGCTTGATTCTGCTAAGCCRACTTCTTTAAGTACCTYATTTAATTCAGCTTCAGCCTCTTCAAATTTAGCATTTGCCTCATCTAATACAACGTCACCTTCWGCAGCTAATGCGTCTGCTTTCATTGTATAAGCTTCTTGMATTTTGTTTAATGCTGARTCAATTGTTTCTTGATGATCTTTTAATTCWGCWGGAACTTCTAATTCTTCTACTTTAACCGCAGTATTTGCAGCAGCTGTTTTTGCAGCATCCCGCATTTTTTTAAGCTCAGCAGCTTCTGGAGGTGCTTCTRSATCTACATTTTCAWAAGCATTTAGATCTGCATCTACMGCATTAATAGATTGAGAGATTGATAAGTAAAACTTCATCATATCTCCAGCAGGGTTCGCTTTTTCTTCAGATGYAGTTTCTTCAGATTTAGTTCCTWCAGTCGTTGTAACTTTTTTCTCTTCATTGTCTTCAGTACAAGCTGCAAGAACTAAAGAAAGTGAAGCAATAAGCAATAATAGTTTTTTCATCATTCAATCTCCTTTAAT
>NZ_JBFUJC010000395.1:0-2680 GCF_056401595.1 Paenisporosarcina sp. P4_E4_2
GCAACCGATTTATCCCAACAGGCACTGAAAGTGGCACAAGCAAACGCAGCTGAACTTGATGCAGACATCACATTCAAGCTTGGTGATTTAACCGCTCCTATTGCAAATGAAAAGTGGGATATCGTATTATCGAACCCTCCCTATATTGCACACGAAGAAGCTACGACTCTATCAGATACTGTATTAAACTATGAGCCTCATAGTGCTCTTTTTGCTGATGAAGAAGGACTTCAGTTATATAAAAGGTTAGCTGTAGAACTCCCTGCAATCATGAATCGACCTGCACTGATTGGTCTGGAAATCGGCTATGCGCAAGGTCCCGCTGTCCAATCTTTCTTCCAAAAATCGTTCCCAACTGCTCAAGTTGATATAGTAAAAGATATAAACGGAAAAGAAAGAATGATTTTTTGTGAGATTCGTGAATAAACTATCAACACCTTGTCCACAATGATGTCAAGGGGGAATGAACAGTGATACAAGATTACGAGATTTTCAGAAACGAAGAACAGCAAACGAAGCGGTCTCCATGGATTGAACTCATCCTGTCGCTCTTACTCATTCAAACATTACTATTTTTATTGCCAGTTATTAGCGGTGCAGCCGAGGCAGTACCAGCAGACGCTATTCAAATAAGAATTGTTGCAAACAGCAACACTAGCGAAGATCAGCAAATCAAATCGTTAATTCAGCAAGAAATTCAACCACTTCTTGAAAAAGCAGCTGCCAGCGTTCAAACAACGGCACAACTTGAAAAAGAATTGAATGCGCTATCTACGGAAATCACGTTAAAAGCACAAGCTTTCACAAAACAGGCAATCCATATCAGCTTGGCAAAAGCATTGATTCCACCAAAAACAGATGGCACTTACTTTTATGCACAAGATTTTCACCAATCACTTGTTGTGACAATCGGAAGTGGCAAAGGTGACAACTGGTGGTGCGCATTATTTCCAAAGGTATGTTATCAAGAAGAAGAAGAAGAAGTGATAGAAGAAGAGCCTGTGAAGTTTTGGACATGGGAGTGGATAAAAAGCAAGTTTTGGTAAGAGTTATACACATTTACACACGTAGTTATCAACAACATGTGCATAACTAACACATTACCCTAATAGAAAGGAGAAATATCGTATGGAAACGAAAAAACTCATTGTGGATAACAATGTGAATAAAATCGAATTTTATTCACAAGCTGTGGAAAAATTAATGGCTGGTGAAGTTGTCGCATTTCCGACTGAAACAGTTTACGGTTTGGGAGCCATTGCTACGGATGAACAAGCAGTCGCGAAAATCTTCGAGGCAAAAGGCAGACCTTCCGATAACCCATTGATTGTTCATGTTGGTAAAGCTTACGACATCGTAAAATACGTCACTTCTGTTCCTGAAAAAGCTGATGCATGCATCAAAGCGTTTTGGCCGGGTCCATTAACACTGATTTTAGACGCAAAACCGAATACGTTTGCTCCGAATGTAACCGCTGGATTATCAACAGTAGGATTACGCATGCCTGATCATCCAGTTGCACTGGAATTACTGACCATGCTTAAACACCCCGTTGCCGCACCAAGTGCAAACCGCAGCGGTAAACCAAGCCCAACAACTGCTCTGCATGTGGAAAAAGATTTGAACGGACGAATTCCTCTCATCTTAGATGGCGGGGCTACCGGAATCGGACTTGAATCAACCGTTGTGGATTTTACTGTTGATCCACCCGTGATCCTGCGTCCAGGCGGCGTTACAGCGCACATGCTACAGGAAGTTATTGGCAAAGTAATTGAACCAGAAACAACCAAAGTGGATGAAGCATCCGTACCACGGGCACCTGGCATGAAATATGCACATTACGCACCTGATGCGCCAGTGTATTTAATTCAACCAGATGTGAACTCGGTAAAGAAAGCCATTCAGACAATACATATGAACCAACAAAAAGTTGCTTTACTCGCTACAGATGAATTCAGTCAAGGCGGGGCAGACTGGTTCTTTTCACTCGGCAATCAACAAAATCTCGAAACTTCTGCACAACATTTATACGCACATTTACGTTCGTGCGATGAAACAACGGCTGATATGATACTCGTTACGGTACCTGAAAAAACAGGTGTTGGTGCAGCCATTTTCAATCGTCTAGAAAAAGCAGCCGATGGCAACTGGTGGCACTCCTAATCTCTTCCTTTTTTGCATAAGCTAGAAGCAATGCAATAGAGGGGGGAGATTTTTTCATTGCCTACAGAAATGCTTGCGGGGCTACTTACCGCACTGGATGTCGTCGCACTTTATAGTGTATTACCAAAAATCCGCTTCCCGCTCATCCTTGCCATCTGGACAGGAATTTTACATATGATTTTCCCGCTCCTTGGGTTTCTAGCAGGAGAGTGGGTTACCTCGTTCATCGTTGAAGGTGGACGTTTCATCTCCAGTATTCTTTTATTTCTTACAGGTGTTCATTTATGCTTATATCAACAAAAACCAAAATCCACACTCATTCCCCCCATTTTACTTGCTATTGTTGTCAGCATTGATACCTTTTCAGTTAGCCTTTCTTTTGGTATGCTTCAATTACAAAAGTGGTTTTTCTTATTCAGTGCCGGCTTTTTCGCTTTAGCGTTTTCATATGTTGCGCTAAAAAGCAAACTGATCAAAGGACCATTGCTAACACGCATATCAGGAGTATGTCTCATGT
>NZ_JBFUJC010000396.1:0-2653 GCF_056401595.1 Paenisporosarcina sp. P4_E4_2
ATTATTGAGATTGCCCAACAAATCGATACTTATGAAGTCTCGATCAGACCATATGAAGATTGCTGTACAATTTTCACTCCTGCAAGCCCAAAAACAAAACCAAAGCTTGAAAAAGTGGAGTATTATGAAAGCTTCAAAACATTCGATGATATGATAACTGAAGYAGTCAGTGAACGTGAAATAATGATGTTCCCTAAAAAGAAACAAGATAAATTCTCCGATCTATTATAAAAATTCAACGCTTGGTTTATATACGCACAGCTGTTTTTGAACAAAGATAATCCCATATATTACTACTTCTTGTGAATGCATGAATTTGTCCATCCGGCACATTCTATATTCAACAAGGAGGTGACACAGACATGGCAAATCAAAGTTCAAATCAACTAGTCGTTCCAGGTGTTAAACAAGCTTTAGACCAAATGAAATATGAAATTGCACAAGAGTTCGGTGTACAGCTTGGACCAGATGCTACAGCGCGTGCTAACGGTTCCGTTGGCGGAGAAATTACTAAGCGTTTAGTGCAAATGGCAGAGCAACAATTAAACGGCGGTTACCAAAAATAATTTATAATAAACGAACCGGTAGCGAAAGCTGCCGGTTTTTTTGTGTTATGAAGAGCGATAAGATTTCGCTCAGTCTGAGTTTTTGGTCGTGACGACTGAAAAAATGGGACTCCACGACTGAACAGAAAACAAAGGGATAATATAATAGTCATCACAAACTAATTAATTGACGGAATAAAAAGTTCTTTTTGAAAAATCAGTATTTTGTAGCTATAATAAAGAGGGATGAATCACTTAACAAAGGGGGAACTAAATTGAATCGTGAACATTTATTGGCACCGTCAACGTATAATTTGGTCCAGGAATTCGAAAAATATGCAACAGATGAAAATCGTTTAGCCTTGATTTGGAAAAGTGAAAAGGACGAGACGAAAAAAATTACATACAAAGAATTGATGCAACTGGCAAATCAGGCAGCAAATGTTTTTACAAATAGTGGATTGAGACATGGTGATGTTGTTTTGGTCATGGTACCAAGATTAATAGAAGCTTATGTCACTTACATAGGTGCTTTAAAAGCTGGACTGGTCGTTATTCCAAGCTCGGAAATGCTGCGAGCAAAAGATATTGATTACCGTTTAGTTCATAGTGAAGCGAAAGCGATTGTGGCATATGAACCATTCATCAGCCAATTTGATCAAGTTGAAAAATTGGATGGACTGACTCAATTCGTTATTGGAGAAGGCAAAGGAAAATGGGTTTCATTGTCTGAAGAACTTACCAAAGCTTCTACTGAATTTACTGGAGCAGACACAAAAAACACGGACATCGCATTTTTGTCATACACGAGTGGAACGACAGGCAATCCTAAAGGTGTAGTCCATACTCATGGTTGGGCATACGCGCATTTACGTACATCAGCTGAACATTGGTTAGGCATTCATGAAGGTGATGTTGTATGGGCAACTGCAAGCCCAGGTTGGCAAAAATGGATTTGGAGTCCATTCGTTGCAACTCTCGGAAGTGGGGCGACCGGTTTTGTCTATCACGGTAAATTTGATCCGAAAACGTATTTATCTCTGCTCGAGGAATACCAAGTAAACGTTCTTTGTTGTACACCAACCGAGTATCGGATAATGGCGAAAGTAGAGGGATTATCAGCGTATAATCTTACTTCACTGCATAGCGCAGTGTCTGCTGGAGAACCGTTAAACCGTGAAGTTATCGATACATTCAAGCGGGAATTCGGTTTGGAAGTGCGTGACGGATATGGACAGACCGAGAATACATTGTTGGTAGGAACAATGAAGGGCATGGAAGCACGTCCAGGATCAATGGGTAAACCTACGCCTGGCAACCAAGTGGACATCATTAATGAATTCGGCGAAGTTTGTGCACCAGGAGAAGTTGGTGAYATTGCCGTTCATACCGATACACCTGCTTTATTTAAGTCATACCTAAAAGACCCGGAACGAACAAAAATGCAATTTAGAGGAACTTACTATATTACCGGAGATAAGGCTTCAAAAGATGAGGACGGGTACTTCTGGTTTGAAGGCCGTGGTGATGATATTATCATTAGTTCTGGATACACAATAGGACCGTTCGAAGTAGAAGACGCTTTGGTCAAACATCCAATGGTTAAAGAATGTGCTGTAGTGGGCAGTCCGGATGAAATTCGTGGGCATATCGTCAAAGCATATGTTGTATTGGTTGATTCAGCGGTGGCATCACCAGAGATTGTAAAAGAACTACAGGATCATGTGAAAACTTTAACAGCACCGTACAAATATCCTCGTGATATAACGTTTATCGATGAGCTGCCAAAAACAGCTTCTGGTAAAATACGAAGAATTGAACTAAGAAATCAGGAAATTTCTAAATAAAAACTCAAAAAACTATTCTTATAGCCTTTGATAAAAAGGTTTATAAGAATAGTTTTTTGTCGTTTACTTTCTCTCAAAAGGATTCTATAATGAGATATATTTCGAGAGTCAAACTAATGAGGTGAAGCTATGTTAGAAAATGAACGTCAAGGTGTTATTTGGGCAATCGGTGCGTATCTTGTTTGGGGAGTTCTCCCAATCTATTGGAAGTGGCTACATCATGTTCCGAGTGATGAAATCATAACAAGCCGAGTCCTATGG
>NZ_JBFUJC010000397.1:0-2630 GCF_056401595.1 Paenisporosarcina sp. P4_E4_2
TAACTGGATAAAGCAATAACAATTATTCCTAATATAATTCTTATTATTTTCATCAATATAATCCTCCCAAAAATTATTTTATCTTATCATATAAAGTAATCATTTTGGCGGAATGAAGAGAAAGGACGCTTACTAATCCGCCCCGTTAGTTGGACAACAAATACTGTAATATTCATTTAACTGAATTAGCCATTTTTAAAAATTCCTTAAGTGTATAGTTTTTCTTCTCTCCCTTGTGAGGAGGTATCATTAAACCGATGTCCACATTCTCTTCACTATCGTGCCACGAAATTACTTTAGCATCTCCTTGATCATCCCATTGAGCGTCTATTCCATTACTTAACTTCACTGTTTCCTGAGCGGCAAACGTATCGAATGCTTTGGTGAAAGGTTGGATACGTGTAGTACATCTTGCTCACCAATAAATACAATATCGATTAACATTGGTCCTTCACCTCTTATATTGGTCGGCAAGGGAGTTATCTGAACACTTTCAACTTTAAACGGAATAGTTGTATACGTGGGTATTTTTATTTTATTTAAGATATCTTCGGGGATTTCCTCTTGGTTTGTCTCCAGTTCCGGATTACGAGTCATTAACTCCTTCCAGTTACTTTCCTTTGATTCTTCTTCTGTTTTTGAACATCCAATTAACAAAGTGACGAGTATTAAACAACTAAAAAACATAACTAACTTATTTTTAATTAGAAAAATCCTTTCATTTAAATATTAGAGTACATCCTTATCGAACTAACCTGCCCCTTTAGTTCAATAAGAAAAGGGCTGACAAATAGCCCGATGATCTTTAACTAAAACACCCGTTAGTCGAATAAGAAATGAGGAATTATTCAAACACAATGCCTTTTATTTTTTACACTCAAAAGAATATTCACTTGTGAAATTATTATGGATTTCTAATATGACTTCTCCACCAATTTCATAACAGCGAGTACTAGCTAAATTTATTTCTGAAGTATTGAAATAACTAGATGAAATCGTTAAAAAAGCGAATCCAAATAAAGCTAAAACTAAAATCAATAACCCACCTGTAAAATGCCTATTTTTAAATACAGTCATTTTCAGAACACCCCTTATTTAAATTGAACAAAACTTTCCATTTACTTTAATACGTTTGAAATAAAAATAAGTTACAAAAAATTTCCATATAAAATTAACAAAAGTCCATTTCTGCTTATTGAAGAACCTGCCCCTTTAGTTTAAAAAGAAAAATGCTTTACTCCTTCTTGAAGTAAAGCATCCGTTATTTTAACAAACCCTATCTTGTAAAAAGCCAAATTAAAACAAGAACAAAAGCGATTATAGCCCAAATAATGGCTTGTCTATTTTTTTTCATTTACAAAACCTCCCCCTGAAAGTTTTATACCTTCTTGCACTAAGCTGCCCCGTTAGTTGTACAAGAAAATAGGCGTCATCCCAACTCTGCTTTCAGAATTAAAACACCTTATCAAATTTGAAGTAAGATTTTTTACACTATCGGTAAATTAGTATAACTACACCTAAAAGTATTAAACCTAATGGCAAAAGAATAAAACTTGAACCAAGTAATGCAGAAAAAATTTCTATTAGTACACTATATTTCGAACTTGATGTCTCAAATTCACTCATATTTTCAGATTCTCTTTGGTACCAAACCATAAAAAGGACAATCCCAATTCCAACAATAATTAACGAAACTCCAATTAAAAATATCATTATTTTCTCCCGTTTTGTTTCTTTATTTATAAAATTACCCCGTTGTTCAATATGAAAAGAGTTGCTTACCAACCCGATGATCTTTTTTCTTAACCACCCGTTAGTTAAACAACAAATTAAACTTTATCGATTTATATTTTTGGACATTCCAATGGTAAATTTCTTGAACCCAAAAGTTTCATAATATGGCTCTAAACTTTCCACACACATTAGTTGGGGAATTACCCGATTTTGCTCACAATGTTGAATTATTTGATTCACCATTTCTTTGCCGATTCCTTCGGTCTGATAGTTTGGTAGAACACACAATCCACAAACTATACCAGTAATTACACCGTCTGAAATAACACGTCCCATACCCACTAATTGTTTATCATCAAATGCATAAATTGCATACCAACTTTGATTGCACATTTTCTCTAAATCATTAATTGTTAATTCAAGTGAATTCCATCCTAAAGTTTCATATAAGGATAGTAATTGCTCAAAGTTATTAGGGGGTTCTATCGTATAATTTATAGATTTTCCCATATTATTTCCTCCTGATTTATATATATTAATGTTTATCATCAACACTTAATTTATATTTTTTCTCACAGCTTCTTCAACTAACCTGCTCCGTTAGTTGAAGAAGAAAAAGGCTTTACTCCTTATTGAAGTAAAGCATCCGTTAGTTGAAAAACACAATCCCTTATTTCGCTTCCACAACAAAACTTGTATAAGGTTTTTCATCAATAGTTACATCAATTTTCCATAACCCTAATTTGTCAAATCCGAATTTCGCTCCATTCTGTTCCTTTTCAATATTTTTTTCATGAAGCTTGACAGATTCGTCAGTTTCTTTATGTGTAGCCGTCATTTTATATTTTTTTCCATTAAGTTCTTCGAGACTATCCAAGAAATAAACTGCATAAAGT
>NZ_JBFUJC010000398.1:0-2630 GCF_056401595.1 Paenisporosarcina sp. P4_E4_2
ACTATGCCTATTTACAAGCGCCTGCTAAGAAATTGCTTACACATTGGCTTCTGTTAATCGGTCTATTTTTTTGTATGCTCGGAGACGGCTTTCTCGTCTACTGGTTTGTCGWTGGTTTATCCGCTTTTCTGATTGGACACCTGTTTTATTTTGCGGGATTTTTGAGTAGATGGAACTTTTCAAAAATCCGTTTTGCAACCATCGTACCGATTGCGATATACGGTTACTTTTTCGGTAAAGAAATCATCAGTGCTCTAACTCTTGATGGCAACGATTCATTAGTATTACCCGTCTTGTTTTATATCATCGTCATTTCTTTGATGGCATGGTCCGCATTTATGACAGGCAACAAATGGGCGATTGTTGGAAGTATTTTGTTTGTCATTTCCGATTCCATTTTGTCCTGGAATATGTTTGTGTCCGATATTCCGTATTCAGGAATCCTTATTATGACGACTTATTACAGCGCACAATTTTTGATTGCTAATAGCATACGTTCCATTGCATCTGAAACTAATCGACCGTCTGCTTTCTCTTAAATAATTTTTCTAGTTCTTTAATCTTGTTACAACATTCTCCATTTATCACTATGATCCCTTAAGATATCATTAAAGTCTTAAATGCTCTTCCGCTTCTGAAATACTTTTAACACAATGTCATCTGAAAGAATATTGTTGATCAAGTGAAAAAAGTATCCTAGAAAAATTGCCAAAATAATAGCCCATCCACAATAACTGTGGTTGGGCTATTTCAATTCTTCAAAAAGTCCTACTACATCAACTTCATTATATTTATGCTACCAATTAAGCGAAAAAAAGAACAGAATAAACTGCTTAAAATGACGAAAGTGCAAAAAGTCCTTTAAAAGTAAGAAAAGCGTCCAGGCAATTGCCTAGACACTTCTTTGGTTTGACTGACAACCTGGTTAAGTTCCGCAGTCAATATAGTTTATGCAATACCACCTTGTTTATGTACAGAATTGCTTATTAAACCCTTATTAAACTTTCTCTCAAGTTCATATTACTCATTAACTTTATTTTTGATGGCTCTTTTGCTTTTGGATATAAAGTGTCCATAAGCTAAAGTCACCCGCATTTATATATCATTTGAGGGTAAGTTAAAAAAGAATAGTTATCTCTTTAAGAAAGGCTTTTAATCATGGATCGTGGATAATATTCGAGCAGGCAAGATATTAACTGCCATTTGACGTCTGCAATATTGTTTAGAGGTTATCTTTTTATTCTTCTATGTCTTCTACGGTTATTGGAGCAACTTTGGGGAAGATTAATGATGTTGTTTTATTTTTATGAAGGAGGATTAAGAAATGGCAAAGATTGCTGTAGAAAAACCCTATGAAGACGTTAAAAAGGCTTTAGAAGAAAAAGGTCACACAGTGAAGATGTTCAGCACTGATGAGAATGTTTCAGGTTACGATATGGGTGTCGTAAGGACCATTAATGAAGGTCATAATGACGAATTTGAATTTCCGGTTGTAGCTATGTCAGGAATGTCTATTGATAACGTAGTACAAGCGGTAGAACATCGGCTAGGTCAGATGTAATCGGAATTAATCGAATCAAAAAAGAAGCTCAGTCTACTTGAGCTTCTTTCTTTAATTCCTTTGTACGACAAATTAAAAAACCCACTAAAATGAGTGGGAACAAGCTATTTCACATGGCGATCGCGGTGATCATCTTTTCTTTTTAAGCCCATTAATCCAAACAAGCCTAACAATCCAAGCCAACCCCATTCCATATCATCAACGTCGTCTTCCACGGCATCCTTATTTATCGTGATAGGTGTAGCATAAGTAGTTGTTTCTGCAAATGAAAAAGCAATCATAAAAGCAAGGAAAAATGCTGCAAGTTTTTTCATTAATATTCCTCCTCTGAGTAAGTAGAATTAATCATTGCCTTAATCAAAACCGATTATTCACAATCACATTTACTCAGGGACTGAGGTAAAAGATTGGGTAAAAAAAGAAAAAAGATGTCAGCTCATTTACTTCAAGGTTTCAAATAATACTCTTCCATGTATAGCATATTGCGAAAAAATGTTTTAAACGTATGAACGAAAAAGCGTCATCTCATTTGAGAAGACGCTTCCCTACTTTTCTCTAAGCTCTCCAAACTCCACGTTCCCACTTCTCAATAAATTGCTCAAACGTAAGACCATATCGTTCTCTAATTTTATGATACACGAAATATTGTCCCAAGCTTTCAATGAGTCGCTCTTCCATTTAAACTCCTCCTGCTGTTTTGATGGATTCATTTATTCTATTCATCAATAGCTTGTCCATATACATGAAATCATATTCAAGTTTATATAAGGATAAGGGTGATTCAACATGTGTTTATCAGAACAAAAAAACGTTGAAGACGAAAATCCTTCAACGTTTTTCTATAACTCTAGCTTAAAAAGATGGTAAGATGGTACTACTTTTTTCTTATTAGGTCGTTGTTCCTTCAATATTTGTTTCTGGAGCTGTCTCTTCTGGTTTAATATCGGCAAATGTCTCATTATGCTCTTCTAAGTCCCGTGTACGGTGTGCAATTCTTGACGATGCACATGCGGCGATACTTGCAACAAGATCGTCCAAGAATGTGTGTATGCCTTCACCTATTTTGGTA
>NZ_JBFUJC010000399.1:0-2629 GCF_056401595.1 Paenisporosarcina sp. P4_E4_2
ATAATAAAACACCAGTGAGAATTAGGATAGATCCTATCCAAAACGTTACACCTATGTTCTCGCCTAAAATAAGCCATCCAAGTAATGTTCCAACCACGGGCTGAAAGAAGAAAAATAATCCGCCATTTGAGGCGTTAAGCATTTGCAATCCACGATTCCAAAGTAAAAATCCAACTGCTGTTGAGATAACACCCAAATACAAAAGTCCTCCCCAAATAGTCGGGTGAGTCAGTTCAGAGATATTAATTTTGGGTAACCACGGAAAAACTAATTGTGGGTGGGGCTTTTTTATGTATAGTTCGATTTGATTATGACAATAACTAGGTTGTAACAACAACTCAAAGGAGGTACTACAATATGAAAAAATTACTAGGACTTTTTCTTGTATTAATGATCACTTTTTCATTTACTGAATCTACCTATGCTACACCCAATACCACTACAAACAATACTCCTGACACTGACACTAACACAACTTCCGGTATGGATGACGACGATGATACTGATTGGGGCTGGATAGGATTATTAGGGTTAGCGGGTTTGTTAGGATTACGCAGAAGAGAAGAGCGACGAGAAATTAAGTAAATAATATATATGATAAAAAAAAGCGACCTCTTCTTAATTAGATTGGTCGTTTTTTTATATGTCCAATAATTAATAATTATTATTAGTTGTAAAATCAACTAACGTTCTTAGAGGGGGAGGTTAAAATATTTTTTTTCGATCTCGTTCATCCTTTAGTAGTTCAACTGCTTCTCGGAAGCGAAGAGAGTGGATATTTTCTCTTTCTCTTAAAAAAGCTAAAGCATCATTAATACCTGGGTCGTCTGAAATATCGATTAACCATTGATATGTTGCGCGTGCCTTTTCTTCTGCTGCGATATCTTCATACAAATCCGCAATAGGGTCACCTTTAGATTGGATATATGTCGCTGTAAACGGAACACCACCGGCATTTTCATAGAATAGGGAATGACCATGATTGACAAAATGTGCTCCCAGGCCAGCTTTTTCTAATTCTTCGGGAGTTGCATCTTTTGTTAATTTGTAAATCATGGTTGCAAGCATTTCTAAATGAGAAAACTCTTCCGTTGAAATATCTGTTAGTAACCCAATTACTTTCTCAGGAACAGTATAACGCTGATTCATGTACCTTAGAGCAGCTGCAAGTTCACCGTCCGCACCACCGTATTGCTCCATAATATATCTAGCAAGCATTGGATTACAAGTTGTCACTTCTACGGGGTATAAAAGTTTTTTTTCATAAACCCACATTTCATTTCCCCTTTCTCATCGTTGCCATGGCCAAGGTGAGGAATTCCATTGCCAGCCAACATCAATAGCTTGTTTAGAAGGTACAGATCTTAAAGATAAAGGACCATATTCCATTTCAAATTGTTTCCGTACATTTGCTGCTTCTTTAATGGCTTCTCTCCATTGTCTACGTGCTTCTTCATCGTCTGGATGCGTATCGATGTAAAGAGTTAACTCAACTACTACAAAGTCCATTTGTTGTACTACCTTTAACATATTCCATTCAGCTTCAGAAGCATTCATGAAATTCCCTCCTCCCGTGAAAAACCGTCTACAAATTGTGGCCAGAGTGAACCTTGTTTTAGAGCCTCTTCGGGTGAGTTTTGTGGTAGACCAGGTTTTTGGAAATTCGTAAAAATTTGTGGAGGTAAAACAAAGAATTTTTCTAAAATGGGTGGGCAAGGGTCACGTGGCGATACATAAGGCTTATAACTACCTCTAAATTTCGAATGATCCAAATGACATCCTCCTTTAAACTAACCTATGACAATTAGGAAACGGTTGATGCTCATTGGACAATCTTTTATTAAAATTATTGTTTTAAATAAATTTTGGAGCAGATTAATTTCAATTATGAATGTCTTACTACAGTTGAAGTGTGGTTTAAATACTAAAATAAAAACCAGAGACCAGTTAGACAAATATCTATATCCCTAACTAAATTAGAAGGTGAATACTCCATGCAGATGTAGATAGTAAATAATAAAAAAACCACCAACCAGTTATTTGAACATAAGAATAACTAGTATCGTCTCCTTTTGATAAGCATTTAGTTCTCTATTTCTTTCACATCGATGAACTTAAATACAAGAAAAGTCAAAATAACACCTAGTGMACCTGCCATCAAAWAACTAACATTGAGATAATTGTTCATGACCAGCGCCATGATTGGTGGTCCAGCTGCCACRCCAATGAAACGAGCAGAACTGTAGAAAGATGAGACGGTACCKCGTTCTTCTTTATCAATATTCTCYGTTATGAGTGCGTCAAGAACAGGKAGCATGGCACCTATGGCAATTCCGACAAGGCTGGTAATAGTGAGCAAGACCCAAAGTCGKTCGGCCMATATTCCAACCATACYMACGCTCACWGAYAAAGCAATTAGACAGACTAACATCATTTTTTTCATCTTGTATAGATTGCCTTTGATCTTRCGGCCCGTAATGAAAGAAGCGATACACAACATTAATAGGGGAATGGCCAGYACGTAGCCTTTCTTAATTCCTTTCAATTCGTATTCTTTCTCCAGAATTTCCGATAGAAAGAAAAGTGTGCCGAATAAAATAAGCATAACAAAAATACCACTGAGAAAGAC
>NZ_JBFUJC010000400.1:0-2618 GCF_056401595.1 Paenisporosarcina sp. P4_E4_2
TTTCTGGAGTGACGGTTCTTTTCACAAAGGGGATGGGAGAAATGTTCACGTTCAAACAAAGGGGTGTATGTTTGTGTGTGATTTATTTCACATTTAAACGATATCATGACATAACGAGTAAATCAATCCTTCACAATCTTTTTCACAAAATCGTCATAAGGTAAGCGCTTCCAGTAAAATGCGATTCTATTTCTACCATTTGAATGATATACCGATATAACTAAAACACCTCCATCTATTTCAGATGGAGGTGGATAATGATTATTTTAATAACAGACTTTCAAGTTCAGCTAGCTTCTCTTCAAACACTTTACACGCTTCTTCTATCGGTGCAGCGGATGTCATATCAACTCCTGCTTTTTTCAGCACTTCAATCGGCGTATCTGAGCACCCCGCTTTCAGGAATTGGTTGATATAGCGATCAACTGCTGGTTGGCCTTCAGAAAGGATTTGATTGCTCAAAGCTACTGCAGCACTGTAACCAGTCGAATATTGATAAACATAATAATTGTAATAGAAATGTGGGATACGAGCCCATTCCAGACCGATTTCTTCATCAACAACCAAGTCGTCACCAAAGTATTTTTTATTCAAATCATAATAAACTTCAGTCAACTTATCTGCTGTCAATGCTTCCCCGTCTTGGTTCATTTTATGAATCAAATGCTCAAACTCAGCGAACATCGTTTGACGGAATACAGTACCACGGAACCCTTCCAACCAATAGTTCAGCAAGTAAATTCGTTTTTGCTCGTCTTCAATTGTGTTTAACATATATTCGTTCAATAATGCTTCATTACACGTTGATGCAACTTCAGCTACAAATATAGAATAGTCCCCATAAATAAATGGTTGATTTGCGCGTGAATAATAGCTGTGAAGGCTATGACCAAACTCATGGGAAAGTGTGAATAAATTATTCACATTATCCTGCCAGTTCATTAGTACATAAGGATTTGTTCCATATGCACCAGAAGAATATGCACCTGAACGTTTTCCTTTATTCTCTACAACATCCACCCAACGATTTTCCAATCCTTGTTTGGCAATCGATACATACTCTTCACCAAGTGGCGCAAAGCTCTTAAGCATAATTTCTTTTGCTTCTTCATAAGGAATTTCCATCTTTGCTTCCTTAACTAATGGTGTGTAAAGATCCCACATATGCAATTCGTCGACACCTAATACTTTCTTGCGTAAAGAGACGTAACGTTGTAATAAGTGCAAGTTCTTATTTACGGTATCAACCAAGTTATCATACACTTGCTCAGGAATATGATTTTCAGACATTGCAGCGTGACGTGCAGAAGTATAATTACGAACTCTAGCATTCACGTTATCGCGTTTAACATTCCCAGCTAATGTTGAAGCGAATGTGTTACGGAACTTTCCATATGTACCATACATGGCACGGAAAGCATCTTCACGCACTCGACGATCAGAGCTCTCAAGTAAGCGGCTGTATCGACCGTGGGTCAATTCCAGATCTTCCCCATTTTCATCTTTAATCGTAGGGAATTCTAAATCGGCATTGTTCAACATTCCAAATGTTTCAGAAGAAGCATTTGCCACTTCCGCGAATTGAGCCAATAACGCTTCTTGTTCTGCAGGAAGAACATGTGGACGCATTTCATTAATTTCTTTTAATACTTGTTTATATAATTTCAAACCTTCATGTTCTTCTACATAATCTTTGACTTTCGTTTCATCCAACGCCAATAGTTCTGGTGTCATGAAAGATAAACCTGTTGATACTTTTACAAGCAACGTCTTAATACGGCTGTCCATTGCTTGGTAGTGGCTATTTGTTGTATCTTGATCGTAACGCATGTGAGAGTAAGTATATAAGCGATAAATACGCTCCAACACTTCATCTTTATACGTAAAAGCATTGAAAAGAGCTTCTGACCCGTTCTCAAAGGTACCTTTAAATGTTTCTGCTTTTTCTGCGAGCCCACTTACTTCTTTGTATTCACTTTCCCATGCTTCATCGCTAGAGAAAATGTCTTCAAGCTTCCATGTCAAATCTGTTGGTACTTCACTACGTGATAAAATTTTGTTTTTTGTTTCTGTCGTCATTTCCGTTCCCCCTTGAGCCGATTTGATAGAAAAATCGAATAACTTCTATATTTTCTCAATTTTCCTAACGTTTTGCAACTATTAACCTATGAAAAAGTTGTTTTAAAAATGTTTCTTGCATGATTTGTTGTGATACTAATTTAGATAAATCGAAATTTATTTGCTGTAGCAATTGGCAATATTGCATGACTACATCTTTCGCTATTTTAAAGTCTATTACTCTACAGTATTCGGCAAGAAATGCTTCGATCCACACTTCGCTGATATTATCGAAATCTACTTGCTTTTGGGATAGCGCGCATACTAGCGCTAACTGCCATTCTGTAGAATGGTTTTGGAAGACTTGTGATCCAAGTAGTGGAAAGCCTATATATAACGGTAAATCTTTTGGTAGAATGCGTTCAACATAACAATTGTTTAAAAACTTATCTCTGGTACCAAATTTACTGGAATAAATTCGATTGGTTAAAAACTTTGAGCGTTTATGCTGGTAAATATTCCAATACTGATTTGCTTCGGTCTGAGTAAGTGGTTTTATG
>NZ_JBFUJC010000401.1:0-2600 GCF_056401595.1 Paenisporosarcina sp. P4_E4_2
CCCTCTCTCAGTCGGGAAGATTGAGATTCAAACGGAATGACCTGACACTTAGTTTTGAATGCTTTATGGTACTAGTTTATTAACGAGTGGAATTTTTTGAAGAATCCACACGATGATAAATGATGAAAAGAATATAGCAATCCACACTAGCGGCACTGCAAGTACTGGATGAACCCAATATTCGTCAAACCCTATACGGCGACCATATAACTGGATGATGGGATGTAACAAATAGATTCCCATGCTGGCAGCACTGATTTTTTGAATAACAGTATTCGGCTTGAAGACATTCGGAAACTGCTGAAATAATACAAATAAGAAAACAGCAATCACCACCGTATTCGGTGCAATATACAAATAGAAGAAACCATCCAATCTCCCGTCATTCTGGAGAGTCAAAACATATGTGCCATAGGCTGTTACGGCATACCCGATCACGGCTAACAGTCCAAGCAAAGGCAACCATTTCCGTTTGAGAGGATATAAGATTAAATACGCGCCTAAAATAAAGTAGCCAATATACGTACCGAACAGTCCAGCAGACAAAGCCAGCCCAAAATCGAAGAATTTTGGTACGAATGGAAACAAGCTTGACATGACAAACCAAACTCCAATAAAGTATTGCAGCATTTGTTTAGAAGAGGAACTGACTATTTGTCTTAAAAACGGGGTCATTAAATATAAACCCAAAATAACGTATAGAAACCATAAATGGAAGAACACAGAGTCCGTCAACACCATTTTAATCATTTGTTTCCACGTATGTTCTTCAAACCACATGAATTTGCGATAGACGATGTAAATAATACTCCACGCCAGTAACGGTATTGCAACCTTACTAACCCGCTTCTTGAAAAAAGGGACTAACGGTTCCTGTTGTTTGCGCGTCAACAATAGTGCCCCACTGATCATGAAAAATAACGGGACACTGTTACGTAAGGCAGAATCCAATAGATTTGCAAACCACCAAATTTGGTGACCAATCTCCATACTTGATACTAGCTGTGCTACCACATGTATACCTACGACTGAAAAGATGGCGAAAACTCTCAYCCAGTCCATATAATCATAACGCTCAGTCGACATTYTCTCATATCCTTTCTACATCAAAAAATCTTGAACTAACTTCATTTCTAAACTTCTTTGCTCTCGCGATTCTATTTCGAAGACTCACATCATATTATTCCATATAAAAACGCCTTATCGCAAATTGAATTTACGACAAGGCGTATGAGAATGTAAGTTTATTTTTTAGCTGAAGCTACTTGGGATACGTTTGCAACACGCTTAGCGCCAATGTATTTTGAACCCCAGTAGTAGGGATCGTTAAGTTTTGCAATTGAAACACCTTTGCTAGATGATGAGTGAGCGAATTTTCCTCCACCGACGTAAACTCCTACATGAGATACACCCTTACCTGAAGTATTGAAGAAAACCAAATCGCCCGCTTGTAGATTTTTCTTAGCAACTGATGAGCCTGTTGAGTACATGCCTGCAGATGTTCTTGGAAGATCAACACCTACTTGGTTGTAAACATAACCGATAAATCCTGAGCAATCAAATCCGTTTGCTGTCGTTCCACCACGTAAATACTTTGTTCCCATAACATTATTTGCTGCAGATACAAGCTTGCTTGAATCAACACCACTTGAAGCGTCCACTTCATTTGCTAATGGAGCAACAATTAATAGTATAGCGAAAGTAATCATCGTAAGAACTTTAAGGAACTGAGACTGTAACTTCATGAATTATAATCCTCCGGTTTGGCCCATGGCTAAAAATTTTCTGAAAACTTAACTAAAGTCATCTTACCATGAAATATACCTGTTTTATTTTACAGTTGTGTAACAATGTCGTTACATTATGAGTCGAATTTAAGATAATCTTGTAATAATAGAATGTTCAGACTATTAAACATAAAAAAAGCAGTGACCGATTTGGCCACTGCTTTTGCATGTTATTATTTTAATAAGTACTTACCAAATCCATCTGTACCTTCACCCAAGTAGCTGATATTACCACTAGTAGGAATAACTTCAACCGCTTTTTTAGATGATTCAAACATTACTTTAGCTGATGCAGGCAATGTTGTAAACTTCCAGTTGCCGTCAGCAGAAGGATCAATTGTTTTCTTTTCGATAATATAGTCAATGACCGCTTGGCGGTTTTCAACAGTATATATTTCGACTTCTTTAGCATTTCGTACGCCCGGGAAATTACCGTTTGCTCGGTAGTTGTTTGTAGCAACGATGAATTCCTGTTTAGGATCGATTGCTTTACCATCATACTTCAAGTTTTTGATACGTGTTGCATTGGCATTGATTTCTTTGCCATCAGCATCATATTTTGCTGGTTGTGTTACATCGATTTCATATGTCACTCCATCAATTACGTCAAAGTTGTATGAACGGAAGTTAGTATTGATCAGAGATTGTTCTGCTGTTTTTGTTGCGTCGATTTGGTTGAACTGGCCTGCAGACATCTCAAGCCATTCTTTCACGTCAGCTCCTGTAAGTTTTAAAGTAGAGACAGTGTTGTCGTATAAGTACAAATCTGCGACGTTCTTGATTGCCAATTCACCTTTTGGTACATATGTGTAA
>NZ_JBFUJC010000402.1:0-2581 GCF_056401595.1 Paenisporosarcina sp. P4_E4_2
GGTTGACCTATCCGTTTTGGGTGCTATTCACGAGGTGATTTTTTACCCCAATATTGATAATAGTTTGTTTCGATAAATCCATTAAATAATTTGCGTTTCTTAGTCGCTTTACGCCCGTATAACGTTTCGAAGTCTGCCATTGATGACAACATATAAACAGACCATGTAGGGTAACTATCCATTATACGCCCCATATCATGAATCATGTCTTCGATCGTTTCTTTTTCTCCGATACGCTCACCATAAGGTGGATTTCCAATCAGAACACCGTCCAAAGACGAAGTTGTGAAATCTCTTAATTGACGCTGTTTAAAATGAATTAAATCGGCAAAGCCAGCTTCAATTGCATTGTTTTTTGCAACGTCAATCATTCGCGCATCTATATCAGAACCTGTGATATCTAATGGCTGATCATAGTTCGCTAACTCTTCAGATTCCAAGCGAACATCTTCCCATATTTTTTTTGACATCCATGGCCAGTCTTCACTAATAAAGCTACGGTTATACCCTGGAGCTAAGTTTTGACCAATCATCGCTGCCTCAATAGGAATTGTCCCAGACCCACAGAATGGATCAACAAACGGACGATTAGGATTCCATTTTGAAATATAGACCAGTGCAGCAGCCAACGTTTCTTTTAATGGAGCTTCCCCTTGATCTAAGCGATACCCTCGTTTATGTAAACCGACACCACTTGTATCAATGCTTAATTTTACTTGGTCTTTAAGTATACTAACTTCAATCTTAAATGTTGCACCGGACTCATCCAAAAAACCAATTCGTTTATGAGCCAATTTTAAACGTTCCACAATGGCCTTCTTAACAATTGCCTGACAATCGGGCACACTGAATAATTTTGATTTAACAGATTTCCCTTGAACAGGAAAAGCTGCATCTACCGGTAAATATTTTTCCCAAGGAATCGCTTTTGTTTGTTCAAATAATTGATCAAACGTGGTGGCTCTAAAGTCACCAGCTATTATTTTGACACGGTCCGCTACTCGTAGCCACATGTTGGCACGGGCAATGGCATGCTCGTCCCCTTCAAAATATATTTTTCCGTTTTCAGTCTGGGTTTCATACCCCAATTTTTTTACTTCATCTGCCACAATGGATTCTAACCCCATTGCTGATGTTGCTACTAATCGATGAGTCGTCATCATCTCATCCTTTCTTTTAACGATCATTGTTTCATTTATTTGCTTATTTATTAATAAAAGCTCTCCGAATTAGTGGAGAGCTTGTGTAGTCAAGTATACCCATTAGAAAACCCAATAAGCCATGTTTTGTTATCACGTACTCAAGCGGCTGATGCCTCGTACAAGTGAGTAGTAATCATCTATCTACAGACATTGTCTGTCCCTCAATTCGTTCAATTCCTGCATGAGAGTGCCCCTACCATAATTTGGGTYTCTCGCTCGTGGGGTTTACCTCGTTCCACCTGAAACGTTTCCGAATCAGCTCCGTCACTGTGGCACTTTCAGAGAACATAGACCATATCCGAAGACTTAGGTGTTGTTCCCGCCGTCAGCTGTAACACTGCCTTAGCTTATTTTTTGGCTAAGCACGAACACTACGGTCATCTCAGAACCGTGCGAGCATGGACTTTCCTCTACAACGTCAAGCGTTGCAGCGATTACCTGGATTATCTAAATGGTTTCTTCATTATACTTKATATTCATGTAATAAACAATCCATCCTTGGAATGTTGAATTATTCGTACAACTTACTGCCGAATACATGTTTTTCTAGATTTGAAAGTCTCTTTAAAATATCAAAGTTAGTTGTTCCTGTTGAAGGTGCAGCAACTTGACGTCTTGGCGCTTCATCCAATTCGTCTCTCAATCGTCTATTTTCAGCTTTTAGTGTTTCAATTGTTTGCATAAAAGTATTGTAATCTTGAATGACTTCATCCAAGAACTGATCTACTTCATCTTGGTGATAGCCGCGTAATCCAGTTTTAAATTCTTTTTCCAAAATGACTTCTGGCGTCAATTTCATATCCATAATACATCGTCCTTCCATTGTTCATGCATGGATTTATTATAGCATAAAGAACGTTTTGTCGTTCATTTCCTCACTCATTTTCTGTCGAAACCTGCGCTTGCCCGGGAAATAGTTTGTTTCTTGATTATTCGTTCCAAACGCTTTTTACATGCATGTGTTCTTCTCTCTTTTTGTTGTTCTTTTAAAATCGGAGTTTTTTGTATGAGGATCAATGCTTCTTCAACATGAAGTTTGGCAAGATCAAAATCTTTTTTCACGTGTTCCGCTATTTTCGCCAGCTCTTCATACGTTTTTATTTTCCAACCATCTTGTACGTATCCGAGTGCCTTTTCAAATACTTCGTAAGCAAGGTCGTATTGCTTCGTGCGTTTATATTCATAGCCTAAATAGTAAAACGCCATAGCAGCTTCATCAGTACTATATTGGGTTGTAATTTGCTCAAAAACACTTTGCCCTTTTTCAAAGTCTTTCAGATCCGAAAACCATTTTCCAATGTTCGTTGATGAGATACTAGAATCGATGTACTGCTCTTTCAAAATCAATTTTGTCGTGTGAATAAACAATGTAAGTAATG
>NZ_JBFUJC010000403.1:0-2575 GCF_056401595.1 Paenisporosarcina sp. P4_E4_2
CTTCTGGTGATCCTTTTGCCACTTTTGCAAGAAATTTCCCATCATAGGGAGCTTTCAGATCATATGTTTCACTTGCTTCGCGCCAATCTCCATTAATCCAAAGTCCGGTTTCTTTCAAAAGAAACACCTCCTGAGGTTGATATATATACATTCGTCATTATTCTATCATTCTCCTCCAACACWTGACGCGACTGCCGCATTCGTTGCTGCCATCGTAGCAATCATGGCGGCTTGTTGGGCTTGCAACATTAGTTCAATGGTAGTGGCAAAACTGACTGAGGTTGTTCCTTCATTATCGATAATGTGTTTCGTTTCGAGTTGGACTGCGATAGGTAAAATCATATCTTTGTACCAATTGAAAAGCTTCATTGTTTCCAGTTGACGGTRCGTATCAATGACATGTTGCAATACTACATCTTTAATTTCCAAGGCAGCCAGAAATCCGATCATGACATAGTGCATGGATTTCACTTTGATTCCGGCACATTTCAGCTGATCTCGTATATGCACAGCTTGCCCAACCAGATTGGCTTGATAGCTCGGACTCTTGTATGTAAGAACTTGCGACATCCATTGAAGTTCATTCCCCATATAAAAACCTTGTGGTCTAAGTTCCGTGTAATAGTGATTCATAGTGGCTGCTCGTTCTTTCGGACCGCCTGGCAATTTCCCAAGCATGACTGCATACGGCACATCATCAGGCTGCGTCAGGAATGGGTGATGTGATTTCATCGCATCATATAAGTGTTTTGCTTGTTCGGCATGTAGTCCTTGTAGAGTTGCATCATCGCTCATCAAAAGCGCTGCTAAATAACTGTATACATTGTTTTTGAACCCTGCTGATTTTAATTTAACTTGCTTCGTCAATAAGTTATCAATTGAAATGGCTGGATCTTCATCTTCCTTCGCCAAAAATGCAACCATCATGTAGTGAATGTGTGAGCGGAGTGGAGATGTCCAACCCGTTTTTTGTTTGATTGCGTCCGAGGTTGCCAAGAAGCGTTTGCCGTCAAACGTTTTACCTGTCGTGACATAGTAATTTGCTATCGATAACGTAATTCGTTTATCGGTAGTCCATCCAACTGCGTTCTTTACTTGTTCAAATGTTGTTTGCAAATCTTGTTTCACTTTATCCATCGTCATATCATCCACTCCCTTTACCAACATTTACGAAGAATGATGATTAAAAGTTTCATTCATCCACATTCTCAATTCTTGTTCATATGGAACTTTCTTTTGACGCAAGTTCTCTTCAAGTTCGATTAACTTGTCTGATTGCCATTGCTCCAAGTGATCATGGTCCCAGGATTTCTGAAATAACAGATACAAAAATACTTCCCTTATTTGTAGGAACAGTGTGAGTTGGGTTAAATCGGCTTCAGTGAGTGACCGACTACTTGTATATCCTTTCAGAAAATGCTTCAAAAATTCTTGTTGGAACGTGGTCCATTCTGGATGATACGAGCTTCCCGTCCACAGAGCATGATAAATAGAAGTCGATAAATCTTGGACGAACCAATTGTAAGCACAATCATCGAAATCAAAAATAATGAGTTGTTGAGCTTTCACGAAAAAATTCCCTTGATGCAAATCATTGTGAATCAATCCGAAGCGTTCTTTGGTTATTGGAAAAGTAGCCAATCTTGACTTGTAGTCATCGTAAATTTTCTTTAGCCAAGGTTCACTCTCTTCCAACATGGATAGCATTGGATTTATTTCTTCATCATCCATCCAAACGGGGCGATTGATTTTCTCTTCCATGTTTTCACTGATGCCATGCAATTTTGCAATTGTTTTTCCCCACTCGTAAAAGAATGCATTGTTCCACTGAGRGAGATCCGACACATCTATTTCTTTATCTTCTACATATTGAAATACCGTCAGCCAATAGCTTTCATTGTCGATTATTATTGTTGATATGCATTTGTCATTAATCGTGATTACGTCTGGCACATGTATTTGATTTCTTTTTAGTGATTCGACATATCCCAGTTCAGCATCTATCAATGCTTTTGACCTTTTAAGAATTGGTGTCAAACGGGCAATATAAGGTCGATTATTCATCTGAAAGTGAAACACAACATTTTGGAAACCACCCGATAATCGTTTTACATTTGTAATTTCCTGATTGGTTAACTTCGATAAGCTTAATAAAATTTCATGACTATCCATACTGTTTACTTCCATTTCTTATTTAAATTTGCATAGAAAAAACGGATATTTAGAGAATTTTGGGATATACCAACTACAAAGAATTATATCGAAAGGATGATATACATGAAATCGAAAAAGACATTCACCGTGGCAAGTTTATTGCTCTCTTCTGCCCTCTTGCTTGGGGCTTGTGGAGATAAGGACGAGATTACAAAAGATGTGACCAATAACAATACGGAAAATGATATCGAGGATAATGCTCCAGGTGATAATCCAGCAGATACCGGTGAATCATTTGAATTTAGGAAGTTTGAACTGGAAGTAGACTATCCTGACCAACCAGAAGCGCTTGATGTAAATTATGAGGAAAAAAAAGACTCTACCGACGCGGAATACAAAAATATAGCAGAAGGTAGTAGTG